>JAEXUU010000499.1 GCA_023452965.1 Pseudomonadota bacterium
GATGTCGCGACCGCGCTCGTCAGCATTGCACTATGCGTCGGGATCTGGGGCCTGACGCTGGGCTTCGACGATGTGCCGGCAGCGATATCCACGGGTATGAGCCCGGCGACGTTTCCGCGGCTCGTGCTCGGCGTCATCATCGTGCTGGCGTGCTGGCTCGCTCTGACCGCCAGCAACCGATGCCAGCCGGAGATCGAGGCGGTGCACCCGATGGTCTACGCCACGGCGGCCGCGATCGGCGGCGTGATGGCGGCCATGGCCGTGTTCGGAATCCACGGCGCCGTGGTCGCATCCGTCATCGGTATCGGGCGTCTCTGGGGCGAGCGGCGGATGCTGCTGCTGGCGACGATCGCCGCCGGCATGTCGCTCTCTCTGCATTTCGCCTTCGTGCGCGGCTTTGGCATCGGGCTGCCCCGCGGACTTCTCCAGACCTGGCTGAGCTGAGCAGCGCGCCCGTCGCGTCTGCCGGAGCGTTGCGCAACCCGCTACGAGGATCAGATGGACGCTTTTCTTGCCGGCATGGCGATCCTCGCCGACCCCTACATGGTCGGCATCATCCTGGCGGGAACGGTGCTCGGCGTCATCGTCGGCGCCCTGCCCGGCCTCAGCGGCAGCACGACGGCCGCACTTCTGCTGCCGATCACCATCACGATGAGCCCGGTTGCCGGCATCGCCTTCCTCGGCGCGATCTATTGCGCCGCCAATTTCGGCGGCTCGATCACGGCGATCCTGATCAACACGCCCGGTGATCCGTCCGCCTCGGCGACGGCCTATGACGGCTATCCAATGGCGCGGCGCGGCGAGGCCGGGCGAGCTCTCGGCATGTCGACGATCGCAAGCGCGATCGGCGGTATCTTCAGCGTCTTCGTGCTGATCGTCGCAGCCCCGCTGCTGGCCAAGGCGGCGTACAGCTTCGGCCCGCCCGAGTACTTTGCGCTTGCGATCTTCGGCCTGTCGATGCTGGCTGCCGTCGGCAGTTCGACCGGCATCAAAAATCTGATGGTCGGGGCCTTCGGCGTGCTGCTGGCGACGATCGGGCTGGACCTGATGACCGGCGTCGACCGCTTCACCTTCGGCGTGCCGGAGTTGAGCGAGGGGCTGGGGCTGGTGCCGGTTCTCACCGGTCTGTTCGCGATCAGCGAATTGCTGGTACAGGCCGGCCGGCTGCAGATCATTCCCGAGCGGCTCGGCCTCAAGGCCATGAAGCTGCCCACGCTGGCCGATTATCGCAAATGCGCCAAGGCGATCGGCCTGTCGAGCGTGCTGGGCACCTTCATCGGCATCCTGCCGGCGCTGGGAGCGACCACTGCCGCCCTGATCTCCTATAACGAGACCAGGCGCTGGTCGAAATACAAGGACGAGTTCGGCAAGGGCTCGATCGAGGGCATCGCCGGCCCCGAGGCCGCCAACAACGCCGCGGTCGGCGGCAGCATGGTGCCCACACTGGCGCTCGGCATACCGGGCAGCGCGACCACGGCGATCATCCTCGCCGGCCTGATCGTTCAGGGCGTCAGGCCGGGCCCGCACCTGTTCAACGAGCAGCCCACTTTGCTCTACGCCGTCTTCGCCTCGATGCTGGCCTCGAACCTGATCTATGTCGTCCTCGGCCTGTTCGCCGCCAAGCTCTTCGCACGGATCACGCTGATTCCCGATGCGATCCTGTGGCCCGGCGTGCTGGTCTTCGCGATCGTCGGCGCCTACGGCCCCAACCAGTCGCTGGTCGATGTCTGGGTGATGCTCGGCTTCGGCGTGATCGGCTATGTGATGCGCCGCTATGGTTTCTCGCCTGCGCCGCTCGTGATGGGCTTGGTGCTCGGCACGATGGTCGAGGAGACGCTGAAGCAGTCCTTGCTGATCTTCGACCACAACTGGCTGCTGTTCTTTAGCCGCCCGATCGTGGTCGCCCTGTTCGTGGTGACGGCGTTGAGCGTATGCGCGCCCTGGCTGGCGCGGGCGATCCGAGGCGCGACGAAATCGGCGCGTCTGCGTGCCGCCGCGAAGTGACCGCGTAGCGGCTGACGCCGACCCAGGCCCGGCGGTCGATCAGCCGGCGCAAAGCCTGTGCTGAGCCGCCGGCTTCCCGCGGACGAAGTTCGCAAGCCTCGTCACCGCGGACGCGTCTATCGCAATACGGATCACGATGACGGCGATCACCGCATATCGATCCGTTCGACGTTCCACCGCTCGCCGATGAGCAGCCACGATCACGCCACGCCCGACACGATTCGAATGCGCGACCTTTGCCGCGCTCGGGCTTCACTCAATCTCGAAAATCCCGCATTGCCGAAGCGGCGGCAATCAGCTATCCAGCCTTCACGGTTAGCGCCCGTAGCTCAGCTGGATAGAGCGTTGCCCTCCGAAGGCAAAGGTCACACGTTCGAATCGTGTCGGGCGCGCCATAAACCTCCCCTCAATCGTCCTCCAAGTGTTTGGCGTGCAAGCGTTTTCTAACGTTTGTTCATACTTGGAGTATACCAAGTGGTAGACCAAAACGCGATTTATACCTTCTCGAAGCGAGGGGTTTTCTACTTCTCGCGAAGGGTCCCCCAATCGCTCCGGCATCGATTCGATCAATCGCGCATCGTCACTTGCCTGCACACGCGCTCGCTTCCTCAAGCGCGTAAGTCGGCCCGCGCACTCTCGGCACAGTTGGAGATGGTGTGGGCGCAGATGCGTCTGGAAAGCATCCTACGACGGGACCCAACCCTTTCGCTGACGCCGCTCCAGCCAGCATCTTCCGGCCCATCTGTGAGGCTGTCGGAGGCTGGTGATCTCTATCGACGCCTGAAAGGAGGAGGGAAAGGCAAAGGCTTCAAGGCCTATACCGACCGCCATCTCGGCTATGTCGTCGAGTGCCTTGGCGACGCGGTAATCGGCGACCTTAAGAGCACCGATGCGGGACGGTTTCGCGACTTTTTGATCGGAAGGAAGCTGACGACAATCTCGATCTAGCGGGTTTTTTCGACCGTAAGAGCGGCGGTCAATCTGGCGATTTCGGAGCAGGGACTGGAC
>JAEXUU010000555.1 GCA_023452965.1 Pseudomonadota bacterium
GCGCAGGAGCCAGTCCTGCGCGGCATAAGCTGCCTATGTCTCAGAGCGCAGCGCCGAGCGCGCGCAATTCGCCCCGAAGATCGATCGGCTCGCGGAAATGCACCGCCCGCATGCCGACCGAACGGGCGCCCAGCACGTTCTTCTCGCTGTCGTCGATGAAGATGCAGTCCGAAGCGTCGAGCCCGTAGCGCTCGGTCAGCACGCGGTAGATCGCGGGATCGGGCTTGAGCAGCCGTTCATGGGCGGAGACGATCGCGCCGTCGAAGCTGCGCAGGAAGGGGAAGCGGACCAGGCATTCAGCCCATTTCTCGCGCGAGAAATTGGTGATCGCGTAGACTTTCTCGCCCTTGCTCTTGAGTTCTTCGAGCACCGCGACGCTGCCGTCGATCACGCCCGGCACGGTCTCGTGCCAGCGCTCGTCGAAGGCCCTGATCTCGCGCTCCCATTCCGGATGCTCGTTGACGAGGAGCGCGACGGCATCCGTCCAGGACCGGCCGCGATCCTGTTCGATGTTCCAGGCGGCCGTGCAGACATTCGTCAGAAACCAGTCGCGCCTGGCGTCGTCCGGTATCAAATCGCGGTAGAGGTGGAACGGATCCCAGCGCAGCAGGACGTTGCCGACATCGAAAACCACTATGGGACTGCGCGACATCGAGCTCCTCCGATCCGGCACCGGCGATTCGCCGCCGCAGCCTTGCGCCCGGATCGAATCGCAAAGCTCGGCGTTAGGGAAGCCGAATCCGCGCGCCACGGGCTGCCCATCCTCACGCCGGCTCACGTGCTTGTGCGCCAAGGTGCATGACGCCCAAGGCGAATCTGGCGTATCCGGGGTGGCGACCGGGACGAAGGGAGCGAGGATGGCTTTGGTGGACGCAAGCTATTGGCCGTGGACCGACCGCAAGGGGCGTTTCGACGCGCTCCGCGCCGGCTGCTTCGCGCTGCTGCTGATGCCGGCCGCTTACCTCGCCTATCAGGCCTTCGCCCATCAGCTCGGCTCGAAGCCCTGGACGCAGGCAGTGCACGACACCGGCACGTGGAGCCTGCGCATCCTCGTCATCACCCTCGCGGTGACGCCGCTGCGGCGCATCCTCGACTGGAACCGGCTGATCGGCATCCGCCGCATGCTCGGCCTCTCCGCCCTCGCCTACGCGCTCGGGCACCTGACGCTCTACTGCATCGATCTCGGCTTCGACTGGGGGCTGATCGCCTCCGAGATCGTCAAGCGCTTCTATCTCATCGTCGGCATCACGGCGCTGATCGGCCTCGTCGGGCTCGGGGCGACCTCGACCGACGGCATGATCCGCCGGCTCGGCTCGGCGCGCTGGCAGCAGTTGCACGGCCTGGTCTATCCGATCGCCATGCTCGGCCTGTTCCATTTCGCCTTGCAATCGAAGATCGACGTGACCCAACCGGTGCTGCTCGCCGGGCTCTTCGCGCTGCTGATGGCCTATCGCGGCCTGAATCGCCTGGGTATTCCGCTGAGCTTCACCTCGCTCGCCCTGACCGCGCTCGGGGCCGGTCTCGCGACCGCGCTGGCCGAGACCGCCTGGTACGCCTTCGCGACCGGCGCCTCGGCCTGGCTGATCTTCCAGGCCAATGCCGACATCATCGTCTACCAGGACTGGACGGCGCTGCGCCCCGGCCATTGGGTCGCGCTCGTCGGCCTTTGCCTGGCGCTGCTGCATCTCTGGCGCAAGCCCGCGCAGCGGCCGGCGCGGCGCGAGCGTCGTCCCGCGCAGCCGGTCTCCACGGCCGCGCCGGGCTGACGCTTCAGCCCTCGCGGCGAGCCAGTTCCAGCAGCGTCTCGAGCAGGACGCGGATCGCGATGCCGGCGTCGAGCTCGGTCATGTTCTCCAGCGGGGAATGGCTGATGCCCTTCTCGCAGCGCACGAACAGCATCGCGGCCGGGCAGAAGGCCGCGATCGCCATCGCGTCATGGCCAGCGCCGGAAGGCAGGCGCCGCGCCGTCAGATTGGTGCCGGTGCGCGCGATGCCGGTGGCAAAAGCCTCCTGCAGGCCCTCGTCCATCGGCACGGCCTTCGACTGGGAATAAGGCGTGATCTCGAGGCGAACGCCGCGGCGCGCGGCAATCTCGCCGAAACGCGTTTGAATGGCAGCGTCCATGCTCGCAACGGTCTGGTTCGCCGGGGCACGGAAATCGATGGTGAAGTCGACGGCGCCCGGCACGACATTGGTCGCGCCAGGATCGGGCCGGAAGACGCCGACGGTGCCGAGCGCCTGGTCATGGCCGCGGGCGATCTCCTCCAGCGCCAGCGCCATCTCGGCGGCGGCGGCGAGCGCATCCTTGCGCAGTGCCATCGGCACGGTGCCGGCATGGCCGGCCTCGCCGGTGACCCGGACGCGGGCGCGCTTCTGCGCGGCGATGGCGGTGACGATGCCGACCGCCTCGCCGGACGCCTCCAGCACCGGCCCCTGCTCGATATGGACCTCGAGATAGGCTTTGAGCGCACCCGGCTTGCGGGCGAGGCCGGCAATGCCGGCCGGGTCGCCGCCGAACTTCACCAGAGCATCGCGCAGCTTGACGCCGTCGGCGTCGGTGCCGTCGAGCCAGTCCGGCTGGTACTCGCCGATCAGGGCGTGCGAGGTCGAAAGATCGGTCGGAAAGCGCACCGTCTCCTCATCGCCGAAAGCGACGACCTCGAGTGCGAAGGGCAGGACGATGCCGGCATCGCGCAGGGCCTGCGCCGCCAGGATGCCGGCGACGACGCCGAGGTTGCCGTCGAAGCGGCCGCCATCCTTGACCGTGTCGATATGCGAGCCGATCAGCACCGCCGGCAGGCCGGGCGTCGCGCCTTCGCGCCGGCCCTGCACCGAGCCGGCGGCGTCGACGAAGGCGGTGAGGCCGGCGACCTCCATCGCCCCCTTGGTCCACTCCGCCGCCTGGCGATGTGCCGGCGACAGGTAGAGCCTGGTCAGCTTACCCGGCTCGTCGGTGAAGCGGTTGAGCCCGGCGAGCGCCGCGAAGGCGCGGGCGCCTAGCACGGCGGCGGAAGGAAGGGTCGCGGTCATGGAGCCATACTAAGAGGGCCGCCGGCCGGGTGGCCAGCGCCGTTTGCGTTGCGGAAGGAGGTGCGGCCGAGACCCAACTCAGTAGGTGGCGCGACCGCCGGAGAGGTCGAAGACGCCGCCGGTGGTGAAGCTGTTCTCGGCGGAAGCGAGGAAGGCGACCATGGCGGCGACCTCGTCGACCTGGAGGAAGCGGCCGCGCGGGATCTTCGAGAGCATGTAGTCGATATGCTCCTGGGTGATCTGGTCGAAGATGCGGGTCTTGGCCGCGGCGGGGGTGATGCAGTTCACCGCGATGTCCTGCGTCGCCAGCTCCTTGCCGAGCGACTTGGTCAGCGCGATCACCGCTGCCTTCGAGGCGGAATAGGCGGAGGCGGTCGGATTGCCCTCCTTGCCGGCGATCGAGGCGACCAGCACCAGCCGGCCGTAATTGCGCTTGATCATGCCGGGGACCACGGCCTGGCAGCAATGCAGCGTGCCATCGACATTGAGCCGCATCACCTAGGCCCATTCGTCGAGCGGGTATTCCCAGGTCTTGCGGTTGGGACCGGCGATGCCGGCGCTGGTGACGAGGATGTCGACGCTGCCGAGCCG
>JAEXUU010000513.1 GCA_023452965.1 Pseudomonadota bacterium
TCGGCCACAGCCATTGCCTGTCCGAACGGGCTGACGCCCGATCGCCCTCCGAGAAGGCCGTGGGAGCGGTCTCCAGGCCCGAAGGCCTGCGTCATCATCACGATCGCTCACACCCCGAGCGCTCCCCTTCCCTCGCCGATCACGCCGCCAGGGATATGAAGCGCGCGACGTCCTGAGGCGCGATCTGGTCCCGCAAACCGGTTACCAACGCGTCATGGCCGAGCAGCCGGAGATCCTCGTTGAAGTCCCCGAGCCACGGCGAGAGTGCAACCGTCTCGATGCCGGCTGCGCTTGCGCGCTCGATCAGGGTCGCCATCGCGGCGTCCCCTGCCGGATCCCTGTCGCGGGCGACATAGAGCCGTCGCAGCGTCAGCGGGAACAGGATGGCAGACAGATGGGTCGCCGAGAGCCCCGCGATCGCCGGCAGGGCTGGCAGGACGGACCGAACGGAGAGCACCGTCTCGATGCCTTCACCGGCCGCCATCACCTCGCTGCCGAGCCCGAACCGGACCGCCGAGCCGAGCAGATCCCCCATTGCACGCCGGGGCGTTTCGAGCGGCGCACGGCCGAGGCGGAGCTCGGAAAAGCCGTCGGGATCGAGCCAGGTCCGATGCACGCCGGTCAGCCTACCGGTGAGGTCGGTGACCGCAGCAATCATCGCCGGCCAAGTCTCGGTCGGCGAATATTCGTCAGGTCGATAGTAGCAGCGCGGATGGAAGCGCAGCGCGCCGGTGTCATGCAGCGCCGTGATGGCACGAGCCCGCAAATAGCTCTCCGCCAGCGTCCGACCGATGGACCGCGACATGGCGAAGAGCCGCCGCGCCGCTTCCGGAGACCCTGCCGACGCCGAACCCGAGCCCGCGTTCCACCCTCCGGGTTCCAGATCCGGATGGGGAAGGCTGAGGAAGCTGCGGGCTTCCTCAGCCACGTCCCTGAATTCAACCAGGCCGCAGCTCTCGCGGATGACGTCGAGGAGGTCGCCATGTTCGCCCGTTGCGGAATCAGTCCATTTCCCAGCGGCGCCTTTGCCGGCTTCCGGCCCGACCAGCCGCACGAACATCGAACGGCCAGGTGCATTGCGAACATCGCCGACGAGCCAATAGCGGCCCTGGCGCTTGCCGTTGGAGAGATAGTGCCGGCACGCTGCCTCCGCCCGTCTGCCAAGACGGTGGGCGAGCTCGGCAGCATCGAGGCGAGCCATCACGCCACCTCCTTCTCGCTGACGCGCTCGACCGGGAACCGTCCAATCAGCTTGGCGAGAATCGCGGCGCCCGTACCGTCGGTCGGCACGAACATGCGCAGCTTCCACGAGATGATCTCGTGGAAGAGGCCAAAGGCGGACAGGCGCTCGCGCATCGTATCGGTGAAGCCGGACAGTTCGATCCGATGGGCGCCCATGACGCGCACGCGCCGGAGCTGAAGGCCCTCAGCGAGGTCGAGGATGGTCCGGCCCTCGATCAGCGCACTGAACGCATCATCCGCCGTCAGCGTCGTGGTCCCGGTTGCCATCGCGCCGGCGACCCAGGCCGGCGACACCCTCCGGCCGATGATGCGCTCGCCATCATCGGTCTGGAGCCGATAGACGCGAGTCGACTCATTCGGCAGGCGCTTCCAGATCGGCAACAGCAGGCCTGCAACAATATGGATCGTCGATTCCGAGAAGATCGGGATATCCGCGAGCTCGGCATTCCAGGCCGCGACGAAAGCGGCGCGATCCACTCCATGCCAGTGGCTCTCAGTCATGGTCTTGAACGTCGCGTAGTGCTGTTCCATCGGACGCAGAAGGGTGACGCGACGTTCGATCTCGCCATCGTCGAGCATCATCGACGGCGCGGTGAGCTGGACGGCCGCGCGCCCGGAGCGCTCGTTGACGAGAAGCACAGCGCGCGGGTCGTCGAGCCAGGCCAGCGCGGTGTCGAGAGAGACCGGCCGGTTCTTCTGACGCTGCGCCACGGTCAACAGCTGCGTCGCCGCGCCCGTGCCGGGATGGGTGTAGATGGAGCGTCGGTCCTTGACGACGAAGCTCTCCGCCTGGAGCGTTTCAAGGCCGAGATCGTAGATGCCGGCCGCGATCGCCCCCTCGACCTTGGCGGTCAGCAGCTGCTCGAAGGCCGAGAATAGAATATCCTGCAGGTCGATGGTGAGCGCCAGCAGCCGGTTGAGGAAGGTCGTGATCGGCGGCAGTTCATCCTTGATGCCGTTGTCGTCCATCAGCTTCAGGCCGGTCGTGTCCTCGAAGCGCTGCAGCGAGCAGCCCTCGACCTTGCCGCGGACCAGCAGGATGTAAAGCTGGCGCAGGGCATCACGCGCATAGTGGGATTCCAGATTGTCCTCCGGCCGGAACAGGCCCTGGCCGCCAGTCTGTCGCTGACCACGGGTGATCGCGCCCAAGGTATCGAGGCGGCGGGCGATCGTGCTGAGGAAGCGCTTCTCGGCTTTCACATTGGTCGCGATCGGCCGGAAGAGCGGCGGCTGCGCCGGGTTTGTGCGGTTGGTCCGGCCGAGCCCCTGAATGGCGGCGTCCGCCTTCCATCCGGGTTCGAGCAGGTAATGGACGCGCAGGCGCTGGTTCTTCGCAGCGAGATCCGCATGGTAGCTGCGACCCGTGCCGCCGGCATCGGAGAAGATCAACACGCGCTTCTGATCGTCCATGAAGGCCTGCGTTTCGGCGAGGTTGGCCGAGCCGGCGCGGCTCTCGACGACGAAGCGCTGGCCCCTGCCGTCCGCGCTGGGCCTGCAGACGATGCGGCGCGAGCGACCAGTCACCTCCGCGACCACGTCCGTTCCGAAGCGCTGCACGACCTGGTCGAGAGCACCCGGAACCGGTGGCAGGCTCGCCAGCTTCTCGATCAGCGCATTGCGGCGCGCCACGGCGTCGCGGCTTTCGACGGGCTGGCCATCGCGGAAGACGGCACGCGATGAGATATTGCCGTCGCCATCCGTGAAGGGCTCGTAGAGCTGCACCGGGAACGAATGAGCGAGGTAGTCGAGAACATATTCGCGCGGTGTGATGTCGACACGAATGTCGGCCCACTCCTCGGCCGGAATTTCGGCCAGGCGACGCTCCATCAGCGCCTCGCCGGTCGAGACGATCTGGATCACGGCCGAATGACCCTCATCGAGATCGCGCTCGATCGAGCGAATCAGGGTCGGGGTCTTCATCGAGGTCAGGAGATGGCCGAAGAAGCGCTGCTTGGCGCTCTCGAAAGCCGAGCGTGCGGCGGACTTCGCTTGCCGGTTCAAGGTGCCGGTGATGTTGGCGGCTTCCATCGCAGCATCGAGATGATTGTGGATCACCGCAAAGGCACCGGCATAGGCATCATAGATCCGTCGCTGCTCATCGGTCAGCTCGTGCTCGACGAGTTCGTATTCGACGCCGTCATAGGAGAGGGAGCGGGCCGTATAGAGGCCGAGCGCGCGCAGATCGCGCGCCAGGACCTCCATCGCGGCAACGCCACCGGCCTCGATCGCCTCGACGAAGTCGGCGCGGGTCGCGAAGGGAAAATCCTCGCCGCCCCAGAGGCCGAGCCGCTGGGCATAGGCTAGATTATGGACCGTGGTCGCGCCGGTCGCCGAGACGTAGACGATGCGGGCGTTCGGCAAGGCGTGCTGAAGGCGCAGGCCGGCCCGTCCCTGCTGCGAGGCGGCCACATCGCCACGCTCGCCCTTGCCGCCGGCCGCGTTCTGCATGGCGTGGCTCTCGTCGAAGATGACGACGCCGTCAAAGTCGGAGCCCAGCCATTCGACGATCTGCTTCACGCGTGAGACCTTCTCCGCGCGGTCGTCAGAACGCAGCGTCGCGTAGGTCGTGAAGAGGATCCCCTCGGGCAGCGTGATCGTCCTGCCCTGGGGAAAGCGGGACAAGGGCGTAACCAGCAGACGCTCCATGCCGAGCGCCGACCAGTCGCGCTGCGCATCTTCCAGAAGCTTGTCGGATTTCGAGATCCAGACTGCTTTGCGCCGACCGCGTAGCCAATTGTCGAGGATGATGCCGGCGGACTGCCGGCCCTTGCCGGCGCCGGTCCCGTCGCCGAGCATAAAGCCGCGGCGGAAACGGACGCTGCCGGATGCATCCTCTGGGGCCGCCTTCACGATGTCGAAGGTGTCGTCGACCGTCCAGGAGCCGGCGAGGAATTCGCCATGCGCCTCACCGGCATAGATCACGGTTTCGAGCTGGGCGTCGGAAAGGAGCCCATCGTTGACGAGGCCCATCGGCAGCATCGGGCGATAGGACGGCTTTGGCGGGGCGACCGACGCCATGGCGGCCGACTGGACGAGCTTGGTCGGATGCGGCTGGGCATCCGGAATCCGGATCGCCTGCAACCCGTATTCCTCATAGATGGCATCGGTCAGCCGCGCACCTTCCGGCGGCGTCCAGTCGACAGTATCGTAGCTGAGCTCGACGCCCGCGATTTCACCGATCGGCGGGCACGCCGGGACTGGGGTCGCGGCGCGCGCGAGATAGCCGCGCACGGTCCGCGGCGCCGCCGCAATCGGCGCAACCTTCACAGCATCGGCGATCGGCATCCGCGGCGGCACGTGCGCAGCGATCCAGCCGAGGAGCGTCGCAACATCAGGGGCGACGCCCGGCGAGGCGGGAAAGCGGGAGGGATCGTCCGCCGGCAGTTTGTCGATGACGATGAGGCGCGTCTCGATCGTCGTGCCGTGCCTGGCATAGACAGCACAGTCGATCGCGGCGGAGAAGACGACGCGGGCGCGCTCCTGAAGGCGAATGAAGGCACCACGCCAGGCCGGCGCCTCGGGGCCGAAATTGGCTCCGGTGATGGTGACGAGACGGCCGCCATCGGCCAGCCGCGCCAAGGCGCTGGCAACATGACGATAGGCGGCGTCGGCGACGCGGCTTTCGACGTGGGCGAGGACCGAGAAGGGTGGATTCATCAGCACGACGGAGGGGACGATGCCTGGATCGAGATGATCATCGATCTGCGCCGCGTCGAAGCGGGTGACGGGCACGGCTGGGAAGAGAAGCGAGAGGAGACCGGCGCGCAATTCCGCGAGCTCGTTCAGAACGAGCGACCCGCCGGCGATCTCGGCGAGAATGGCGAGCAGCCCGGTGCCGGCGGAGGGTTCGAGGACACGATCGCTTGGCGTGACGGCGGCAGCCGTCACAGTGGCGATGCCGAGCGCGATCGGCGTCGAGAATTGTTGGAAGGCCTGGCTCTCTTCGGAGCGGCGGGTGTGGCTGGGGAGAAGGCCGGCGATCTTGCCGAGAAGCGGCAGGGCCGCGGCCGGCGAGCCGGCTTTGCGGAGAAGCGACTTGCCGTATTTACGTAAGAAGAGGACGGTCGCGGCCTCGCAGGCGTCATAGCCGGTCTTCCAGTCCCAGGCTCCGGAGGCGTCGGACGCACCGAAAGCGCTTTCCATGGCGGCGCGCAGGACGTTTGCATCGATACGCTGGCCACGTTCGAGCTGCGGCAGCAGGAGAAGCGCGGCGGCATGGACCGCCGCCGCCGAGATGATGGCCGAATGCGACGCGGCTGCAGAGTCAGGGAGAGGGTACAAGGCGTTCATCGGCGTTTCCCCGGAGAGCAGGAAGGGTCAAACCCGGCGGCGCTCTCTCGGACCGGACGGGCTCAAACCCGTCCCGGCCCCACTCTGCCTCTCAGGCCACATTGACTTGGACCACTCAATGGACCATTTCTCAGGAGAGGATTTCGAAGGAGGGTCCACGCGATGCGCGTGTCTGTCAGCGATGCGAAGGGACAGCTCACCGAGTTGGTGAAGCGAGCGGAGGCCGGTGACGAGGTCATCCTGACCCGTCGCGGGCACGAGATCGTGCGCCTCGTCGCGGTGGCGGCGGCGCCCGGGTTGAAGGGCCGGCGCGCGCTGATGGAGAAAGTCAGGGCTGCCGCGGCTGCCAAGGCACTGCCGGGTGCCGATGCTGCGCATAGCCAGGACTTTCTCTACGGCGATGACGGCATGCCCGCGTGATCGCGGTCGATACCTCAACCCTCATGGCGATCGTGCTGGGCGAACCGCAGGCCGAAGCCTGCATGACCGCGATCGAGGAAGCGGAGCAGTTGCTGATCTCGGCCGGGACCGTCGCCGAGGCGCTGATCGTCGCGGGACGGCGCAATGTCGGCGATGAGGTCGGCGCGCTGATCTCGGGCCTCGGCTTCGAGATCGTCACGGTGACGGCGGCATCCGCCCGCCGGATTGCGGACGCCTATGGCCGCTGGGGCAAAGGGATCCACCCGGCCTCTCTGAACTATGGCGACTGCTTTGCCTATGAGGTCGCCATCGAACACGATTGTCCGCTGCTCTATATCGGCGACGATTTCAGGCAGACGGACGTGCGCTCGGCCCTCTAAGTCAAGCCTTTAGCCGAACCGCCGGCCGGAGCTGGTAAAGGTATAGCCGTTGGCGCTGATGATTTCGTCGACGGCTTCATCAGCCGAGAGATGATCGTATTCACGCGCGAGCTGCCGGTAGAGCCAGTGCGCGAGGTCGCGCAGGGCCTCAGTCACATCCTGATCGGCGGTCACTGTCATGTCCTGATAGGTCGGACTGTCCCGTCCCACCGAAACCGCCATGCTGTACGCGTGGCAGTAGCGGCCGCATCGGGTGGTTTCAGCGCGAAGCTGATAGAAGTTCCTGCGCTGAATTTCGGTGAGGGTGTCGGCGATCCGATGGAGAGCTTCATCCCGCGGCGCGTATTCCCTGATGCGCCGCGGCGCGCCTTTGGCGTGGGCATAGTATGCCTCGAAGCAGGCGCCATCGCCCTGGCTCCAGAACCCCGTGAAATGGATCCGCGGTTCATTGCGTGTGCCGCCGCCACAAAGACGAATGGCTCGGGTCTTGAAGCGGATGCCGAGGATCTCGGCCACGTTCTCGAAATCCGCGAAGACGGCGCTGTACCAGTCGTCGTCGAAAGCGCTCTCGCGATACCAGGCGCGCGCTTTCTCCCTCCCCGCATCGCACAGCTCATCGAGCTGGTAGACGGTGGTTTCAATGATCTCAGGCATCGGAGCGCCCTCCGCCAGAGCGCTCGTGGAGACCGAGAGGCAAGCCGAGCATTTTAGGGTCCTTGGCCCTGGCCAGGATGGCTTCGCCTCGCGCCACCGCCCAGGCGGCCCGCGAGACCCATTCGCGCGACGGCGTAGCACCGGCGCGGATATCGACCATCATCATCTTGAGGAGGCCGAGTAGCGTTTCGAAATGCCGGGCCTTGCGCTGTATCGTCTCGCCGAAATGGCTCGGCACGGCAAGAGACGGCGCCGAATAGTCAGCATTTGCGCCGGGCCAGATTCCAGTGACGAAGCTCTCGCCGGCGGACTCATAGTCCGGCTTGCTGGCGTCCCAGTCACCATCGTCGATGGCGAGGCGGCAAGCTGCAGCGATTGACCGGGCGCGATAGTCGCTATGGCGAAAAACGGGCAGGTGATAGCTGGTCTCGATCGTGAAGATGGGCATCGAAGCACTCCTGAAACGAGATTACCCGGCATGGGGCCGGGCAGTTCGGTGGGATGCTGTGAGGGGGTTGCGGCCAGCATTCAGACGGCGCGAAGCAGCGCTACGCGCGCCCGCTGCCGCCAATCGGGATGGACGAGCCGGCCTTCGAGAGCGCTAGCTCGGAAGCGAAGCGAGCACGCTTCCGGATGATGCTGCGCTGCCGTCGCAAGCGAGGCCTCCCGGCGCAGGTCGCAGGCCTGCGCGATCACGACCCTGGCTTCGCCGTCAGAGGTGACCGGCACGCACCATTTGACGTCACGACCGCCAGCTTCGCTGGCGAGGACCTGGCAATGGTCGTCATCGATGATGATGAAGAGCCGCGGCGTAAAGGCGACAGCGCTGTCATCCTGGATGTCGATCCGATCCCGACAGGCCAGAGCTTCGACCGCCGCGATCGCGCCGACGATGGAATCGGCGGTTGCCAGGGCGACGTTGCGAGGGGCGGAGTAGGTGCCGGATGCGGGATCGCCATCCCCGTAATGTGCCTCGCCCAAGCAGGTGATCCGCAGCGGCGAACTCGGTGCGGCGGTGAGGGCAACGACTGCGCGGCTCGGAACCGTCGGGGTGTTCGGGACAACGACCGGAAAGGAAGGACGTGCATTCATCACGGATTCTCCATGACGGGCTGCAGGAGAGGCTCTCCTCGCCATGACCCGTCACGGCCGATCCGGCCGATCTCTCCCTCTCTGCTCCGGGCGAGTGGCCGAGGCCCGCATGCTAAAAGCGCCCCGCCGGGAGCGGGACGCTTTCGTGGATCAGTCGATGGCCTGATAGATGTCCGACGCTTCGGGATGCCCATCGACATAGGCGTGAAGACGCTCGTAGCCGTCGCCCAGGAAGCGCGAGCGGAACCGAAACGACAGGTGCGAGAAGGTGAACAGCGTCGCGATGATCCCCGCTGCCTCGGCGGAAACCTCGCCCTCGAAGCTGGTGATCCCGGCTTCGATCCGGAACCGAGGCTTCGAGGTCGGCGCGAGGAAGAGCGGCTGGCCGCGATCCTCGTAGAAATCCCAGTGGCCACCGCCATAGTCGCGGGGGCTGAGGCGATCCATCATCGCGTAGACGGTGTTCTCGGCGACGATCAGCATCGGCATGCCGAACAGCCCGGGGAGGAAGGCTGGACGACCTTCGTCGGAGACCAGCGTTGCAGGATGCCGGGTCATGCCGCTGTCCTACCTTCGACCACGTCGGCGCCGACGGTGTCTTCGCACACTGGCTCGAGACGGGCATTGCGATAGCCGGATTTCGCGAGCCAGAGTTCGGCGGCGTTCTGGTCCTCGGCCAGATGCAGCAACTCGCCGCTCTCACTGAGGGTCTGGATGATCCGGACCTGCCCGACACGCGGGCGTTCGACGACACGGAAGGTCAGATCGCTATCGACACCGTAGGCGCGGGTCACGGTCATGACGATGATGCCGTCGCGACCGAAGCTGCCCTCGTTCAAGGTGAAGCAGGGCGGCGCGGTGTAGGTCGGCCGCTCGCGCTCCGGCACTTTTCGCACGAGGCGGCCGAGGCCGTTGCGCCGTTCCCAGGCCGCGAGCTTCTTGTTGAAGCGGGCCGGCGGCTTGGGACTCCCGTCGCTGTAGCTGATCAGCGAGCCGAGCGGAGCGATGTCGAATATGAGGGATGCGGACATAGGTCTGTCTCCAAAACGAAAATGCCCCGGTCGATGACCGGGGCAGAAAAAGGGGATCAGGGAGTTCGCGGGGCGGCCGGAACCGCCCCGCCGGTGATTACTCGGCCGCGACGAGGTGATGGCCCTCAACCTCTTCCGCCGCATCGCCGTCGTCCCCGGTCAGGAATTCCGGCAACGCCTCGACCTCGCCATCGTTCGGCTCCGCAGCGGCTTCGCCTTCGAGATCCGCGGTGCGCAGCGGCTCGGGCAACCAGCCGGTATCGGCGAGCAGCCGTTCGGCCTGCGCGGCCATGTCGCCTTTCTTCAGGTGCTCGATCAGCGAGACCGCCCGCTCGCCGGCGCCTTCACGCACGGCGGCCAGGATATGCGCCTTGGTGACGATCCCGAAATAATTGGCGACGGTCGGGCGCCAGCCGGCGTCGACGACCATGTCGAGGCCGGTCGCATGAGCGAGGCGATCGGCCCCGGCGAGACGGCGCGCCAGACTATGCTGGCTCGGTCCGGCAGCGCTGTGATCGTTCGGCCGCTCATAGAGCGCGTTGACGCCATAGCTGACGCAATGGGCGAGCAGCGCCATCCGGCTGGCGTCGTCGAGGCCGGCGATCCAATCCCAGAGAACATCTTCATCCGAAGGGATGTCGGTCCTCCAGGCCTCGTAACGCTCATCGATCGCCTTCGCGGAGACGGATTCGGCCAGATCCGACCCCTGCGAAGCGAGATTGCGGTGGCGGATCGAGATTTCGAGACAGCCGGTCGGCGCGGCGTAGGAGTAGCGCTCCATCACCATCCGGTGCAGCAGCGCCGTCATCGCCACATGCGGATTTTCGGCAAGCGCCTGCTGCAGGGCCAGCGTGCGGTGGGCCGTGAGCTGTCCGACCAGACGCTCCGGCAGGGGCTTGATGACGCCGTCATCCTCTTCCTCCTCCTCAACTGGCTGGCCACCGATCGAGATCGCGGTGCACTGCACCCCATCAGTGCCGCCCGCGTACTCAGGATCGTCACTCGCCGCGCCGGATTCGTGACCGTCCCCATCCACGCCGAGCGGCGCCTCGTCGTCCGGTCGGACATAGCCGCGGTCGATGACAAGCTCACCGTCGCGGTTGATGGTGAGGAAGACGCCGGCGCGCGCGACCTCATCTGGCTCGTAGATCGCCGGGCGGTTCTCGAAGGCCGCGAGCGCGGCTTCGATCTCGCTGAAGCGCTGATCGACCTCATCGGGCAGCTCGTCAGCATCGGCGTTTGCAGCTTCCAGATCATCGTACTCCTTGCGCAGGGCTTCGCGCGCTGCGCGCTCCTCCTCGGTGAGTTCCTGAGAGACGCTGCCGATCTTGCGCAGGCCGTTGGCATAGCCATAGGGCAGCTCGACCGCGGCTTCGATCCACTTCCAGCCCTGGGTCGCGAGCTCGTCGGCGAGCATGCGGAGCTTCTCGGTGACAAGGCGATCCAGCAACCCGACGTCCTCGAGCCAGCCGCTATCGTCGTCCGAAAAGAGGTCGCGCAGAACCGGACCGCCGGCGGCCTCATAGGCCTCCATCCCAACGAGGAGCGCACGCTTGTCGGACGAAGGCACCGTCTTCTCGGTCAGCATGCGGCGGATTTGCCAGGGCTCCTTCTGCCAGGAGTCGGCAATCCGCTCCCAGACCTGTTCCTGGCGCGCGTGATCGGGGTTGACGGTGAAGGCTTCCAGCATCGCCAGCGTCATTTCATCACGCGCATAGAGCTCGTGCAGCGCTGGCGACACGGTGGCGAGGCGAAGGCGCTGGGTGACATAGCGCGGCGTCGTGCGATAGGCATCGGCGATCTCCTCCCTGGTCATCCCGTCATCGACCATGCGCTTGAACGCCTTGAACTGGTCGAGCGGATGGAGTGCGAGGCGCACCGTATTCTCGGCCAGCGAGTCGTCGACCGCCGAGGTCTTGGCGTTCGCCTTCTTGACGAGACAGGGGACGAGTCCGTCGACCGGGAAGCGTCCGGCTTCGACAAGGCGCGAGATCGCCCGGAAGCGGCGGCCGCCGGCCGGAGTCTCGAACTCGCCGGTCTCGTTGCCGTCGACGTCCCGGATGGCGCGAACATTCAGGCCCATGACGAGGTCCTCGCGTCGGTCGATGTCGTGCGTGAGTTCGTCGAGGTCGTCTTCGACCCCGATCTCTCGGACATTGCTGTCGGACAACCGGATCCGGTTGAACGGGATGTCGCGCGACCGGGAGAACTCGATCATCGCGACGACGGGGGTCTGGGCCTTCTTCCTGGAAACCTTGGTCATGATGCTGACTCCGCGACGGATCCCCGAGAGCCACTCTCTCGGAGCTGAAATCCGTCACGAAGCGAAGCGCCGCCCTCGTCCTCTGGAGGGCAGCGCCACGTTCAACCGGGCCGGGCAGGCTCCGTCGGGCCATGCCGGAGATCGATTTTCTGACTGGGGCCCCTCGGGCGCCGATCAGGCCGCCCGATCGAGCAGCTTCTTGGCCTTCGCTTCCAGGTCGAGGCGTGCGTCCTGATGGGGCTTGTCACGGGCAACGGCGGTGATGCCCTGGACGAAGTCGAAGATCGACTCCGGCGGGCGCCCCTCCTCGGTCAGGACGGTATCGATGATCTTCGCCGTCTCGCCTTTCGAGAAGCCGCGCCGACGCAGGAAATCGGTGCGATCCTCGTCATTGCGCGCGACGAGACGCTCGCGCGAGGCCTTGATGCCGTTGATGAACGGTATCGGCGAGGAGTTGGCGAAGTTCAGCAGAGCTGGCGCGGCCTCGTGCGCGAAGCGGGAGGCTGCGTATTTCGAGTGGCGGATCGTGATCTCCTCGAAATCCTCGACGCCCCATAAATTGCGATTCTGGCAGACGGCGCGAAGATAGAAGCTGGCGATCCCGAGGGTTCTCGCGCCGACCTCGGAATTCCAGCAGTAGAAGCCGCGGAAATAGAGATCCGGGGAGCCATCGGGAAGCCGGCCGGCCTCGATGGGATTCAGGTCGTCGACCAGGAAGATGAAGACGTCCCGGTCGGAGGCGTAGAGCGTCGTCGTGTCCTTGGTGAGGTCGACGCCCGGATTGTAGATGCCTGTCGACCAGTCGAGCACGCCCGGTACCTTCCAGCGGGTGTCGCCCGTGCCGTTGCCGGCAATACGCTGGACGGCTTCGACCAGTTCATGGTCGAAGATCCGGCCGTAATCGGGGCCGGTCACGGCGCGCAGTTCGACACGACCGTCAGCGGCTTCGAAGGTCTTGACCTGCTCGGCGCGATGGTTGGTCAGCCCATATTTCAGGTTGACGCCGGCAAGCGGGGCCGGGAGCTGTCGCAGATAAGCGGCGGGCGCGCCGACCAGGCTGGCCAGCTGGCCGAAGCTCCAGTGAGTCGGCGCAACGGGAGCCTCCGCGCCGGGCAAGATCAAACTCAGCCGCTCAGCATCGTTTCGGCTCGCTTCCACTTGGATGCGGGCGCTCTCAACGGTCCGGCTGCGACTGCGCTCGGAGCGGGCGCCGACCTTGCGCGCGAGATCTGTGAGCGACAGGAACCGCTCGTCATCGGGTCGGGAAAACCATTCGGACGAGACGCGGCCGACGCGTTCGCCGCGCGACACATCCACCTTATATCCGCCGCGAGGCTGGAGATGGGCATCGAGGATCTGCGTGGTCATGACTGAGACCTCCATGACGGGCGCCGGAGACCTCCTCTCAGCTCAATCCCGTCATCGGTGCCTCGCCCTCCTCTCACTCTCGGATGTGCGACGCACTGATATACGACGAGTAGGGCGCAGCTGCGCAGCGCGCATCACCCCTTGGATCCACCCGACCTGCCGCTTCTCTGAGTTCCCGATGATCGCCTGCACGGTGCGCGATTCGTCTTTCGACCGGCGAGATCCGCACCATTTCCGCGGCAACCTGCTACAGTGGAGGGAACTCTCCCGCAGAACCATCGGTCGCCGCACGCCCTGCAATCCACTGCGCGGCACAATAGCCGCCGAACTCAACGCCTTATTTCCGAACGTGTTGCGTACGATGCAGCCTGGGTCTCGATCTGCCCGGTTCCGGCGCTGACGGCAAGCCGATCCTTGGGCACGCCTGAGGCCGACGCCATCCGATCTGGTCCTCGTCAGTTTGAGATGTGATTGACGGTGTCTGGGAGGATGCCGTGATGGGTGAGTTGTTTCTGCTGAGCGAGCGTCAGATGGCGCGGATATCGCCGCATTTTTCGCTCTCGCATGGCGTGCCACGGGTTGATGGCGGCGCAAATTTCGGGCAGCGTCCGCGCCCACAGCACCGAGCCTCCGCCAAAGCAGGCTATTGGGAGCGCGGCCGCGTAGTTGTAGAAGCCGAGGCACCCGTTCACGATCACCACGGAATCGACAATCACGAGCGCGCCCGCCATGCTCAGCGCGAGCAAGAAGTGCGGCTCTTAAACTGTTCCGGCTCGGCAGTTGACCGAACGACTTCGATGCCGTCGAGTTCGAACGCAAGCGCGATCCGGGCATTAGAATTCCTGCCAATGCATGCGAATCGCGTAATGCTGCCCGGAGTGGTAGGTGAACACGACAAGTCGAAATCCAAGCGAACTGGAGAGTCATATTGATCACGATGCGGCAGCTGGAGATGCTCTGCGCCGTGATCGAGACTGGCTCCATTACGCGAGCTTCCCAGCGTCTCAATCTTTCACAGCCAGCCGTCAGCAAGTTGATTGCGGCGCTTGAGGCGCAGACCCAGCTTTTGCTGTTTCGACGGGAGCATCGGCGCCTCGTGGTCACGCCGGAGGCTCACAGGCTCTATGCGGAAGCGCAGCGTTTGTTGACGGGCATCACGGACATCGCCCGCCTCGCAGAAGAAATGCGTTCCCTGAATTCGGGGACGCTGTCCGTGGCGAGCCTTTTTGCCACCGGGCATCGGTTGGTGCCGGAGGTGCTCGGTCGGTTCCTGCAGGAAAGGCCGGCTGTGAACCTGGCTTATCAAGTTCGAAGCTCGAACAAGATCATGCAATGGGTGGTCGCCAACCAGATCGATGTCGGCATCGCGATGACGTCGATCGACCACGATTCCGTGGAAAGCGAGATCCTCTGCTCGGTGAATGCGGTCTGCGCGCTCCGGCCCGACCACCCCCTGGCGGCTCGTGACAAGATCACCGCTGATGACCTGGCCGGCAACCGCTTCATTTCCTTTGGGTCTGAAGGGCGGATGCAGGCGATCGTCGACGACACATTCGACGCCCTCAACGTGAAGCGGCGGGTCATCGGGAGAGTCTATAACTCCGCCACAGCTTGCAGCCTTGTCGCGCAGGGCCTTGGCATCGCGATCGTGGACCCGTTCTCGGCTGCAGATTTCCTGGGCAGGGGAGTCGTCACAAGGCGCTTCGAGCCGCGCGTCGAGTATACGTTCAAGCTGCTTTTCCCGCGTATGCGAGAACGCAGCCGCCTACTCGAGGCATTTCTGCCGGCGCTAAAGTCAGCCGCAGCCGAGTGGGTAGCTGACTGTGAGGGGCAGTCCTGAGGGCCGAAAACAGCCCCTTCAGCTGCGAGATTTTCGCATAACTTTGTGGAATGAATAGCGAATATCTTACGATTTGACCGCTTGCCGTGGCGGCGGCACCTTGTCGAGCAGCGGAGGACGCTCGAACGCCTCCGCCAACTGGGAACGGGATATCGTTGGAATGACGAACTCATCGAGCGAAAATACTCAGCCAAAACCGACTAGGCGCGAGCTCCTGGCGGCTAGTGCCGCCATTTCTGTCGCCGGCTCGATGCCGGCTTCCTGGGCCGCCGCCGAACCGGCCAAGCCGAAGGCCATCGTCGTCAATACGTCCGGCGGCGTGGTGAACAAGGTCATGCGGAAGGCCTACTTTGCCGAATTCGAGAAGCGCTATGGCATCCGGGTGATCGACACGAGCCCGGCCGACACGGCGAAGCTGCGCGCGATGGTCGGCTCGGGCAATGTCGAATGGGACGTTACCGAGATTTCGGGTCAGGACGGCGTTCTCGTCGAGCGGCTCGGGCTCCTGGAACCGCTGGACCTTGCCATCATCGACCTGTCGCGCTTTCCCGAGCATCTGAAGCAGGTGAAGTATCTCTTCCCCCGGACCGTATACTCGACGGTTCTCGGCTACCGGAGCGACAAGCTCAAGAACGGGCATCCTGTTGGGTGGAAGCAGTTCTGGGACGTTAAGGCATTCCCAGGACGCAGATCGCTCCGCAACCATCCAACCGACAACCTCGAATTCGCCTTGCTCGCCGACGGTGTCGCGCCTGACAAGCTCTATCCGCTGGATGTCGACCGGGCTTTCCGCAAGCTCGACGAGATCAAGCCTCACATCAACGTCTGGTGGACGGCAGGCGCCCAGCCGGCGCAGCTGCTGATCGACGGCGAGGTCGACATGGCTTCCGGATGGAGCGGGCGGTTCTACGATCTCGTCATGAAGGACGCGCCTGTCGCCATCGAGTGGAGTGGCGGAGCGATCAAGCAGAGCGACTTCGCCATACCGAAGGGCGCGAAACATGCCTATTGGGGCCAGAAATTCCTGGCGGTGATGGCGGAAGCCGAGCGCCAGGCAATCTACACGAACGAGCTGGGCTATCCGGGGCTGAACCTGGATCAGGTCAAATTCGTCGAACCCAAGGTTGTGCCGCATCTGATCACGAGCCCCGAGAACATCGCGAAGCAGTTCTTCCTCGACTCAGTGTGGTGGGCGGATAACGGTTCAGCCGCCATCGAACGGTGGAACAAGTGGATGCTCAAAGGCTGACGGTTTCATCCCTCCGATCGCCGCCGGACAGCGCTGAGCCGGCTGCCGACACCCCCAACTATCTGGTATAGCAAGCATGATTATCGACTACAGGGTTCGCGTGCCGATCGATGAGATCCGGCGCGTGATGATGAGCGGCCATCTCAAGGGATATCGCCGGGTCTATGGCCAATCGGCCAGCCAAGTCGACTATGACGCCTGGTGCGAACGCCCGTTCGAGGACTTTCTAGGTCATCTCGACGAAGCCGGCATCGACAAGGTTCTGTTCCAGGCGAAAGATGTCGAGACGACCTTCGGCGCGAAGCTTCCGAACGAACTCGTTCATTCGGTCGCGCAGCGGGCGCCGGGCAGGATCATGTTCGGCGCGTCTGTCGATCCGCACAAGGGCGCGGCGGCCCTCGATGAAATGGAGCACGCGGTCAAGACGCTCGGTGCGGTCGAGGTCAATTTTCAGCTCTTCGAACTGAAGCTCTTCGCTGACGATCCGATCATGAAGCCATTCTACGCGAAGCTGTCTGAGTGGGGCGTTCCGGTCGGCCTCCACACGGGCATGAACTTCTCGGATTCCATCCCCATGGAATATGGTGATCCGATCCGGATCGACCGCGTGGCATGTGAGTTCCCCGATCTCAAGATCGTTGCATGCCCGCCCGGCTTCCCCTGGGTTACGCAGATGATCGCTGTCGCCTGGCGGCATCCGAACGTCCATATCTGCACGGCCCCGGTTCGGCCGAAATATCTCGGGAAGCCGGGCACGGGATGGGAGCCGCTGCTGACCTATGGAGACAGCGTGTTGCAAGATCGCTTGATCTTCGGCACGTCCTGGCCGCTGCTGCCCTTCAAGCGCTCGATCGAGGAGATATGCGCGCTGCCGCTCAAACAGCAGACGATCGACAAATGGCTCGGCGGCAATCTCGCAAGGCTCTTTAATGTCGACTGAGGTGGTTTCCGGTCGTACCGAAATTCTGGCGGTTCGAGGCGCGCGCAAGAGCTACGGGCAGGTGCGGGCGCTGGAAAGCGTCAGCCTGTCGGTCGGCGCCGGTGAGTTCGTTACGCTGCTCGGTCCGAGCGGATCGGGGAAGACCACGCTCCTGAAGGCGATCGCCGGCTTCGAAGACATCGACGAGGGCACAATCCGGCTGGGTGGTGAGGACATCACCCATGCGCCGCCGGGCCGGCGCAATATCGGCATGGTGTTCCAGAACTACGCGCTCTTCCCGCATATGACGGTCGCGCAGAACATCGCCTTTCCCCTCGAGATGCGAGGCGTCGCTCGCTCGGAGATCGCCAGGCGCGTCGAGGACGCGCTGACGGTCGTCGAACTCGGCGGGTATGGCGCGCGGCTGCCGCGCGAACTGTCCGGCGGCCAGCAGCAGCGCGTCGCGCTGGCGCGCGCCACCGTCTTCAGCCCTCGCCTGCTTCTGCTCGATGAGCCGTTCAGCGCGCTGGACCGCAAGCTTCGGGAGAACATGCAGGTCGAGTTGCGGCGGCTGCAACAGCGCCTCGGCCTGACGACGGTCTTCGTGACGCATGATCAGGAGGAGGCGCTGCTTCTCTCGGATCGCATTGCCGTCATGAGCACGGGGCGCATCGAGCAGCTCGGGACTCCGGATGCGATCTATGACAATCCGGCCAACTATTTCGTTGCCGGCTTCGTGGGCGAAGCCAATCTCGTGCAGGCTCTGGTGGAAGCTTCGGGAGCGGGTTGGAGCCTGCGCCTGACGAGCGGCGAGACGCTAGCGGCGCAGCTTCCCGACGGCTTCGAAGCGGGTCGGGAACTGCAATTCGTGCTCAGGCCGGAGCGCATCCGCTGGCTCGATCAGCCCGGCGAGGCGGATAACGGCTTTGCCGCGGTCGTCGTGGAGCATCTCTATCTGGGGCAGGACAGCAAATATCGGGTCCGGCTCGAATCCGGCCTTGAACTCGTGCTGCGCCGTCAAAGCCTCGGCACGGATCGTCCGCGACGGCCCGGCGAGACCGCCTTCGTCGGCTGGCAGGCGAGCGATATGCGGATCGTACCATGAGCACCGCGGCCCTGGCGCTCAAAGCCCGCTCCAGTGAAGGCAGACAGCAGCGCCTTTACCTTCTGCTGGCGGCTCCCGGTTTCCTGCTGCTCGCAGTGCTCTTCGCCTTCCCGCTGTTCGACCTGATGCGGCTCAGCGTCGAGAACGGGAGCCTGTCGCATTACCAGCAGGTCCTGTTCGGCGAGGTCTACGTGCGCGTCTTCGCTAATACGGTGAAGATCGCGGTCGTCGTGACCCTGCTCTGCGCCGTACTGGGCTATCCGGTGGCGCATTTCCTGGCAACGGCACCGCGCTGGTGGGCACTCTTCGGCCTGCTCTGCGTCGTGCTGCCGTTCTGGACGAGCCTGCTAGTGCGCACCTATGCGTGGATGATCCTCCTCGGCAACAACGGAATCATCAACCGCCTGCTGGTCGGATCCGGGCTCGTGGAAAGGCCGTTGCCGCTGATGCACAACGAGCTCGGCGTCACGATCGGCATGGTCCATGTGCTGCTCCCGTATTTCGTCTTCCCCGTCTATGCGGTGATGGCGCGGGTCGACCGCACGCTGCTCAGCGCCGCGGAAGGGCTCGGGGCGCAGCCCTGGCAGATCCTGCGGCGGATTTATCTGCCCCTGACACTCCCCGGCGTGGTTGCCGGCTGCACGCTGGTCTTCATCCTCGCGCTCGGCTTCTTCATAACGCCGGCGCTCCTGGGCGGCGGCAAGGTCATGATGCTTGCCCTGCTCATCGAGCAGCAGGTGTCGCAGATGCTGAACTGGGGCCTGGCCTCGGCGCTCTGCATGATCCTGGTCGCTGCGATCCTGCTGTCCTACTGGGCGATGAAACAGTCGGCGAGAAGGGGAACGGCATGACGCGCCGCGGACGCCACACCCTCCCGCGCCAGGCGGCATCGGTTCTGTTTCACGCCTTCTGCGGCCTGGTCTTCCTGTTTCTTCTGCTGCCCTTGATCGTCGTCGTGCCGATTTCGTTCAGCGATTCCGCCTATCTGCAATTCCCGCCACCACGCTATTCGCTGCGCTGGTATCGCGAATTCCTGGGCGATCCGAACTGGCTCGACGCCGCTTGGCGGAGCCTCAAGATCGGGGTGACGACGGGTTTGATGGCGACGGCGCTCGGCACGCTGGTCTCGTTCAGCCTCGTGCGCGGGAGTTATCCGGGCAAGAGTGCGCTCGAGCAATTCGTGATGGCGCCGATCGCACTGCCCAGCATCGTCTACTCGGTCGCGGCCTATAAATTGTTCTCGACCTTCCAGCTCGTGGGATCATGGCAAGGCATTGCCCTGGCTCACACGATTCATGCGCTGCCTCTAGTCGTTCTCGTCGTGGGATCCTCGCTTCGCACGATCGACATATCGACCGAGCTGGCCGCCCAGGGATTGGGCGCCAGCTGGATGACGGCGGTCCGCCGCATCACGCTGCCGCAAATCCGGCCCGCGCTCATCTCCGCAGCGTTCATCGCCTTCATCAGCTCGTTCGACGAACTGGTGATCGCGATGTTCCTCGGCGGAATCAACGTGACGCTGCCGAAGAAGATGTTCGACAGCATCATGTACGAGATCGATCCGACGATCGCGGCAGTCTCAGTACTGCAGATCGCGCTCGTGGTCGTCGTCCTTCTCGTCATTGGCCGCCTTGGAACAGGCGTCCGCCCCACCGCCTAACACAAAGGCGGTCCTCCGATTGCTCAACCGGTCCCTGTCATGAAGAATGATGCCCGCCTCTACGATCTTCCGGCCGCCTCGGAACGCTTTAGTCGCATCGAGAGCGACCCGCTCCCGCCCAATTTGGGTGCGCTGGTCGATCAGCTTGCCGACGACGTTCCGGACCGCCAAGCCTGGTACTTCTTCGAAAGCGGCGAGCGCAGGACTTTCGGCGAGCTTCGGGAAGAGGTGAACCGCCTCGCCAACGGTCTGGCGGCTATCGGCGTCTCGCCCGGCACGCATGTCGGCGTCATGCTGCCCAACGTACCGGCCCTGCCGCTGACCTGGCTTGCGCTCGCGCGTATCGGCGCCGTCATGGTGCCGGTCAATGTGCGCTACACCGCGCATGAGCTGGAATATGTCATGGATGACAGCCACGCGAGCTTCCTCGTGGTGGATACGGAGTTCCTTCCCGCCGTTACCACTCTGCGTCAACGCCCCGGCTTCGATGCCGGTGTCATCCTGCACGGCGGTGACGTCACCGGCTTGCGATCGTTCGATGCGATTCGCGCCGGCCAGGAGGCGATCTATCGGGGGCCCGCGCCGGAGACAGACGATCTCCTCAACATCCAGTACACCTCCGGCACGACCGGCCTACCGAAGGGCTGCATGCTGACGCATCGCTACTGGCTGACGGTCGGCAAGGTTCACGCCCGGTGCGACGACCAGAGTTACGAGCGCATCATGATCACGCTGCCGTTCTTCTATATGACGGGCCTATGGCAGCTGATGATGGCATTCTATCAGCAGGCCTGTGTCTTCGTCGCGGCGCGCCAGAGCGCGAGCCGCTTCATGGATTGGGTCCGCGAGCACGAAATCGACTTCTGCATCTATCCTGCGCTCGCCTACAAGCAGCCGCGCTCGCCCCTCGATGCGTCACACCGGGTCAAGCGCGCCAACATCTACGGCTTCCCGCCGGGGGACCATTTCGGGCTCGAGCAGCGGCACGACCTCTACGCGCGCGAAGGGTTCGGGATGACGGAGATCGGCTCGGGCATGATCGTGCCGATCGAGGCGGAGGAGATGGTCGGCTCGGGTTCATGCGGGATACCGGCGCCATTCCGCGAATGCAGGATCGCCGACGAGAACGGCAACACGGTCCCGGTCGGCACGGTGGGCGAGCTGCTGGTCCGCGGGCCAGGGATCATGAAGGGCTATTATCGCAAGCCTGAAGCCAACCAGTCGGCATTCTGGGGCGACTGGTTCAGGACGGGCGATCTCTTCCGACAGGATGAGCGCGGCTATTTCTACATTCTCGGCCGCACCAAGGATACCGTCAGGCGCTCGGGCGAGAACATTGCGGCGCGCGAGGTCGAATCGATCTTGCTGGAGATGCCCGAGATTGCCGAGACGGCCGTCGTCCCGGTGCCGGACGATCTGCGCGGCGAGGAGGTCAAGGCCTATCTGGTCCTGCAGCCGGGTCTGACGCAGAGCGATCTGCCGCCCGAGCGTGTCATCGACCATTGCAAGGCGAAGCTCGCCGTTTTCAAGGTCCCGCGCTATCTGGAATATCGAACCGCAGCCCTGCCTCGGACCGAGTCGGGCAAGGTATCGAAACCACCCCTGCTCCGAGAAAAATCCGATCTTCGCAGCGCCAGCTGGGACCGTGTCGATGATGTTTGGCGATAGATATCACTAACTGGTCTGCCCCCTGAAAAGTGGCCCTCCCTGAAGTAGGCTTTTGAGCCTTTGGAGGATGCCTGTGATGCCGCAGAAGAAGCACAAGCCTGAAGAGATCGTCGCGAAGCTACGTCAGGTCGACGTGCTGTTGTCTCAGGGGCGGCCAGTCGCGGAAGCGATCCGAACGATCAGTGTGACCGCGTTCACATATTGCCGTTGGCGCAAGGAGTTCGGTGGCCTGAAGTCCGACCAGGTGAAACGGCTGAAGGATCTGGAGAAGGAGAACGAGCGGCTACGGAAGGCCGTGTCGGATCTGACGCTTGAGAAGCTCATTCTCAAGGAGGCTGCCTCGGGAAACTTCTGAGCCCCTCCCGCCGCCGACGCTGCATCGACCACGCCATGATTAAGTTTGGCGTGTCGGAGCGGCTGGCGTGCCGGATCCTGGGGCAGCATCGATCTACGCAACGCAAGGTGCCGGCGGGACGGAGCGACGAGGTGGCGCTGACCGCCGACATTGTCGAGCTTGCTACCCAGTATGGCCGCTATGGCTATCGCCGGATCGCAGCGATGCTGCACGCGTCAGGCTGGGCGGTGAACATCAAACGCGTCGAGCGGATCTGGCGGCGGGAGGGGCTCAAGGTGCCAGCGAGGCAACCGAAGAAGGGCCGCTTATGGTTGAACGATGGATCCTGCGTTCGGCTGCGACCGGAGTATCCCAACCATGTTTGGTCCTACGACTTTGTCGAGGATCGCACTCATAATGGCCGGAAGTTCCGCATGTTGAACGTGATCGACGAGTTCACCCGGGAATGCATCGCGATCCGGATAGACCGGAAGCTCAAGTCCACCGATGTTATCGATGTCCTGTCCGATCTCTTCATCCTGCGCGGCGTGCCGCGGCATGTTCGTTCGGATAATGGTCCCGAGTTCGTCGCCAAAGCGGTGCGGGGGTGGATCACAGCGGTCGGCGCGAAGACGGCCTTCATCGAGCCAGGCTCGCCTTGGGAGAACGGCTACTGCGAGAGCTTCAACTCCAAGCTTCGCGACGAGCTCCTCAACGGCGAGATCTTCTACAGCTTGGCCGAGGCAAAAGCCGTCATCGAAAGCTGGCGCCAGCATTTCAACACCGTGCGGCCCCACTCATCGCTCGGATACAGGCCTCCGGCACCGGCCGCCATTGTACCGCCGCCAAACCCATCGCCAGACATGGCCGCGAAGCCGACCATGCATTAGACTGAAACCGGGCCACCCAATCGGGGCAGACCAGTCGGTACGCCAGCCTTCAGGGCCAGTTCGACCGCCGCCAGCACGACCTCCTCGTCATGCTGCAGGACCAGGGCCAGGATCTCGACCACCTCCCGGTCGCCACCTGGCGTTTTGAGCAGATGCTGTTGCAGCGACCGGAAGGCCGGCGGCATTTCGGCAAAGGGGGCACCGTTACGCAGGGCCCCGGGTTTGCGCTGGAGGACGGCCAGATAATGCCGCCAATCATAGACCGTCCGGCTGAGACGATCATGCGAGCGGGCGAAGACCCGGCGATGTTCGCCTTCGCCGCCATGGTCGATCGAATGAAGACCGAGGAACGCTTCGACGAGTTGTTCCATGTCGATGACGACAATTTTCGACCGTATCATCATCACCCATCCTTCGACATCAGGTTTTCGTTCCGCTGGCGGAAGACCGTCGAGGATGCCTGGACCTATGGGGCCATCACCTTCAGCCATACCTATAAGCCTCGCCCCCAATACGGAGCGTCCGTTCCCAAACGGCAGCCGAGCGCGGCGAAGCGGCAAGCCGCCTTGCAAGAGTACATCGGCCGCGAATGGGAGCGCCTGTACGGCACGGCACTCTGCACCGTCCGCGACTTCTTTCAGGCGGGCGGTGATGGGAGTTCGATTCCCGAGACCTTCAGGGCCGTCACGGACTCGCAGGGATACCTGAACAACTTCAGCGCCCGCTGGTGGCGGGGGCGAGACGACGGACAAGCCCTAGCCCGCAACGCAGTCTATCCGGAATTGGCTGGCGTGCGGGATTTCCGCGTGAGCCATGCCGCTCCACTGAGCGCCAATGACTGCCTTCCCCGAATCATGACAGTGTCGCCCGCATTGCGCGGCTCATTGGCCAGCGGCTCGCCTCGGAGACCCGGGCAAGGACACGATCACGCAATCAGCATTTTGTGGTTCCCTGAGCGAACGGGATAAGCAGTTTCGGGAGGGCTTTGTCATGAGCGCGGACTTAAATTTGGATGATATGGCCCGCCTGTTGGCTCTGGAACATGCTTTTGGCGCTCTGGCACTTATCTCCGCAGGCAATTACGCGCACCTGGCAGGTGTAACGCCGAGCGAGGCCGTGCAACAGTTTCGGGCGGCGATCGAGGGCGCAACGTATGATGCTGGTACCCGGCCGAAGGAGCTGCAGGCCGCCATGCGTGCTCACCTGAAACGGATGTTCGATCATCTGGCCAGCATGGCGAAGCACGCTGACCAGGGCGTGGCACCCTGATCTTCAACAGGAGCCTAGGCCCTGAATGGAGCGCCGCGACGGCTTCGCTTGTAGCGGGTGCCGATGTCCTTTACGTCGAGCGCGACTTGCGAGAAGATATTCGTTCATAATTTGTTCTTATTTTGTGCAAGATCGGTGACGTTACGGTAGGGTTCGCATGACATGAAGCAATCCGTCCGCCTCCACCGCCGCGCGCAGTCTGGCAACGCCTTTGTGCGGGTCGATGACGCACCGCGCAGCCTCCAGGTGGGGCGGGTGATGGCGCGGGCCTGGGCGGACCAGATTGATGACCGCCGCCGACAGAGCGCCGCCTGGGCGTTTATTGCTGAAACCATCCGAGCTTATGTCGATGCACAGGGCCAGGTGCTGGGTACCAGCCTCCAGGTCTCGCCTCTTCAGCTGGCATTGACCTATCAGCTCGATACCTCGGCGGCCGAGCTTGCGGCAACGCTGGGCCGGGCCGCTGCCAACCTCGCGCCGCTGCAGGCCTGCTATCAGATCAGTGCAACCTATACCGCCTTGCTGCCTACGTCGCTCCGGAGCGAATGGGGCGCCTATTATACGCCACCAGCGCTGACCGAGCGCTTGCTGCAGCTGGCAGAGGAAGCGGGCACCGACTGGACCACCGCGCGCGTGCTGGACCCAGCCTGCGGTGGGGGGGCCTTCCTGCTGCCGGTCGCGCTGCGGATGCGGCAGGCCATGCCAGAGCTGTCATCGGCCGCGTTCATCACCCATCTGGCGACCCACCTTCGGGGGTTCGAGATCGATCCCTTCGCGGCCTGGCTGACACAGATTTGGCTGGAGACCACGTTCGCGGCGGAGACAGCCGCCGCAGGGTGCCCCTCCCCGGCGATTGTCACGGTCGGCGACAGCCTCGATCAGGCGCCGGGCGCAAAGGACGGCTACGACCTGGTTATCGGCAATCCGCCCTACGGCCGCGTCAAGCTCACGGCCGCGCCGCGGGCTAACTATGCCCGCAGCCTCTACGGTCACGCCAACCTTTATGGGGTTTTCACAGACCTGGCGCTGCGCTGGACCCGACCAGGCGGTGTCGTTGCCTATGTGACCCCGACCAGCTTCCTGGCGGGCGAATATTTCAAGGCGTTGCGCGGCCTCCTGGCCAAAGAGGCGCCACCGGTGGCGATCGATTTCGTCTCTGCACGCCGGGGCGTGTTCGAAGATGTTTTGCAGGAGGCCGCTCTTTCCACATACCGACGCGGTGGCCGTTCCCGGCAGGCTGTCGTCCACTTCCTGGATATCGCCGACAGCGACAGCTTCGCGGTCACCCATGCTGGCAGGTTCAAGCTGCCGAAGGATGCGACCGATCCGTGGCTGGCGCCTCGTGAGCCAGGCCAGCAGCGTCTGGTCGAGCAGCTGGTCGGAATGCCGACCAGGCTGGCCGATTGGGGCTACAAGATTTCCACCGGCCCGCTGGTGTGGAACAGGTTCAAGGATCAGCTGCGGCTGAAGCCCGGCAAGGGGCACCTCCCCCTGATCTGGGCCGAGGCGGTATCGGCCGACGGCAAGTTCACCTTCAAGGCCGATAAGCGCAATCACCAGCCGTACTTCAAACCCACGGCAATCGATGATTGGCTGAAAGTGACCCAGCCCTGCGTCCTGGTGCAGCGCACGACGGCTAAGGAACAGGCGCGCCGCCTGATCGCCGCCGAGCTGCCCCAGCAGCTCATTGCGCAACACAGCGCCGTCATCGTTGAAAATCACCTCAACATGGTGCGGCCTCTGAACGGGACGCCGAAGATATCTCCGGCAGCCGTCGCGGCCGTCCTGAACAGCCGCTCGGCCGACCAGGCATTCCGCTGCATCAGCGGCAGCGTCGCGGTGTCGGCTTTCGAGCTGGAAGCCCTGCCCCTGCCGAGCGTCGAGCAAATGCGCAGCATCGAGCGCCTGTTGCAGGTTGGCGCTCCCGGCGCCGCTATCGAGAATATCCTGCAAGCGATCTATTTCGGGGCCGATGCATGAACTGGCCTGCGCTGCTGCCTCGCGTTGCCGTTCATCAGCGGCTGCAGATGATTTTCCCGGAGGGGACGCATAACCGAAACTATCTGGTCCGTGAGCTATCGGCCAGCACGGTGTTCGTGGCCCTGTATGTCGGCGCCATCCATGGCATTGGCGGGTTCATCGGGCCGAAGCACGTTTACCGCATGACCGATGTCCAGGCTGCGGCCGATGACTTGGCCAGCCGGGCCGAGTATGCCCAGGCGATCAACAAGGCCGGTCACTTCGCTCCCGGAAAGCCCTGGTACGCTGACACCACCCGCGAGCCCATCCGCGACGAAACCCTACGGGAAGGGCTGGTATCGATCGGAGCGTTCATCGAACGCACCGATCTGCCGACGACATCGAGCAAGCCCCGCTACGCCCTGCAGCCGGAGTTCGCCGCGCTGTTCGATCCGGACCTGGATGAGGTGGCGTTGGCTGATGCTATCGCTGCCTGGCAGGACAAGTATCTGAGTGCGGGTGCCCGGGCGCGCATCGCGATCGTGCGCCGGGGAGCTGCCACAGGTGGCGATCATGTGCTGGTGACATTCCCCAGCGGGGAAACCCGGCGGCTCAAACCCGGCCCCAGCTCCGAGATAACCAAAGCCGTCATCGAGGTGTTCGCTCCGCAGTTCCTCGGCCAGGCCGCCGTCGTGTTCGTGAGCGAGAGCGGGAACAAGGTGGTCGAAAGGGACGACAACCTGGCGAGGTCCATTGGGCTCGACATCAAGGCCGATAAGAACCTGCCGGACATCATCCTGGTCGATCTGGCGCCGGAACATCCCCTGCTAGTATTTATCGAGGCGGTGGCCACCGATGGGCCGATCAATCAGCGTCGAAAGGAAGCGCTGGCCGACCTTGCTCGCGAAGCTGGCTTCCCGACGGAACACATCGCCTATGTGACCGCGTATCTCGATCGGAGCGGGTCACCGTTCAAAAAGACGGTCGATGCCCTGGCCTGGGGCAGCTACGCCTGGTTCGTTTCCGAGCCCGAGGGGCTGATCGCATTGTCAAACAATCGGTCGAATCTTTAAGTCCGATCAGTAATATTTGCCTTATAAAGTCGATTGGCAGAAAGCTGAATTGCTATGCAGAACAGTAAAAAGCCAATGCCGCTGACGACAATACGTGGCATCAGGAAGCGCATAAATACGGAGCCGGATTTTCAGCGTCCGCCCGTCTGGGGAACGAGCCAAAAGCAACTGCTGATCGATACGATCCTTCGGAATTACGACGTGCCGAAGCTTTATTGGCGCCGGACGAGCACGAAGCCTCCGGAGACCTATGATGTGGTAGATGGTCAACAGCGGCTGCGGGCCATCTGGGATTTCTTCGACGGCAATTTCAAGCTGCCCCGTGACGCCGAGCCGATCAACGGTGAGCAGATCGCGGGCTGTCATTATGACGACCTGCCGGACGAACTCCGGAGCCATTTTGATGTGTATCCGCTCGATATCGTCGTTTTGGAGGATACCGACGAAGACGAGGTGCGGGAGATGTTCCTGCGCCTTCAGAACGGCACATCGCTCAAAGCCCAAGAAAAGAGGAATGCCTTTCCGGGCAAAATGCGCGATTTCGTGCGGCAGACGGCGCAGCATCCCTTCTTCCAGCGGGTTGGCTTCGCAAATGCCCGCTATGCCTACGACCACATCGCCGCGCAAATGGTTCTGCTGGAAATGCAAGGCGGCCCGGCGAACGTCAAAAATGCCGACCTCAATCGGATGTATAACGAGAACCGAGGCTTTGAAGCCACCTCCCCTATCGCGAAATCGGTAAGGCGGGTTCTCGATATTCTAGCGGATGTGTTCCCGGAGAAGACCCCCGAGCTTGAACGCTACAATGTAATCGCCTTGTATTGCGTCGTTGCCGAATTGCTCCGCCAGTATGTGATCGATGAGATCAGGCCCAACCTCCATGACTGGTTTGTTGAGTTCGAGGCAGTGCGACGCCAGCAAGATGCCCGGCCGGAGGACGAAGCTGAGGCCGATTGGGTGAGTTACCGGGAGAAAATCAGCCACAGCACGGATGCGGTGGATTCGATCCGGTTCCGGATGGAGTTCCTGCTGCGTCACCTGCTGGAGAGATTCCCCGCGCTATCTCGCAAGGATAACCAGCGAGGCTTCACGCATGTCCAGAAGCTGGCGATTTTTCGGCGCGATAAGGGAATGTGCCAGGTTCGCCTCCGTTGCGAGGGTGTGAAGATCACCTGGGATGATTGGCACGCTGACCATATTCAGGCTTGGTCCCGGGGCGGGAAGACTACCGTGGAAAATGGCCAGGTCGCCTGCACCGCCTGCAATATGTCGAAGGGCGCAGGCGCTGCTTCACCACCACTTGTTGCCAATCTACCCTGACATTTACGCCAGTCGGAGCAGTTCTATGGATCTATCGTCTAAATCTGACAAAGAGTTAGATCAATGGATTCACAATCACGAGCGGAAAGCCGCAACCGGGGCGCCGCTCTTCACGCTCTTGCTTGAAGAACGGGCGCGGCGCAGTAAGATTAAACATATCCTAGACGTTGAGAAATCTTTGGGCGCCTTGCGGCAAGCCGCGATCGAACAGCGCTGCATCTCCTACGGCGAATTGGCGGCCGTCAACGAAGTGGCCTGGAGCCAGGCGCACCATCGTATGAACGGCGCCAACGGTCATTTGGATCGGCTTCTTGATGTATGCCACGCCCGAGGCCTCCCCATGTTGCCTGCGATTTGCGTGAACAAGCAAGGATTGGCTACCGGCGAGCTGGAAGCGCCAGCGCTTGCTGGGTTTGCAGAAGGAGCCAGGCGGTTGGGCTTCTCCGTCACGGACGAGCTGGCGTTTCATCGCCAGTGCCGGGATGAATGTTGGGAATGGGGCCGACAGCAGCAATCGGCTTAGTGCTCGGCGTCCCTGCCTTATACTTTTGCATGCAAGAGCCGCTAGGATGCGTTCATATCGATGGCCCTCATCAGGCCACGGTCTCTGCCTCGACCAACACGCTGGCAAATCCGATAACAGCCATTATGAAACAGGCCATCGAGTACCCCATTAGATTTTGCACCAAACGGGAATAACAACCTGCTGATATGGCTCAATCCTTTCGAATCCGGCTCTTAGAGAATAGATGAGTTACTTCCAGCGCGGGCTTCTGGCCGCTGTCCTTATACTTTTCGGAATGGTCTTCTGGCCGCTCCTAGCTGTGGGCGCTTTAATCGCTTGGTCGGTCTACCAAGACATTCGTGAAGAGCCGGAACGCAAGCGGCAGGAGGCAGAAATTGAGGCGAGCCTCAATCAGCCGATTTCTGTCGATGACATGCGCAGGAGCTGTGAGTCGCCCGCTGAGGAGGCTTTCTTCGACGCCATGGTATCCGCTTATGGTATGACGTCTGGCCCCGGTTGCATCGCAGGAAATGGCATCCGGCTACGAACCCAGAGCGGTCATAGTCATCTGCGCATAGGGCGCGGTTCGGCATGGCGTCAGTTCCGCGGTGACTTCCTCATCGACGATAAACTCGTGGTCGAGATCGACGGAGCGACGTGGCACAGTAGCCCGGAGGCTATGACCCGCGATGCCGCACGCGATAAGTTAATTCAAACGGAGGGCTACACGGTCCTTCGTATTCCGGCGAGTGTTGTCTTCAACACCCCTGCCCAGGCTGTTAGACGGGTTGAGGAGGCTCGACGCAGACTGAGCGCTGCGACATGACCGCCGGGATGGCTTGGCGACTGATGTTGCATAAATCAAGACTTTTGCATAAGCGCCCCACCCTGTCATTTTCAGAAGACGACTGCACCAATTGACGGGGCGTAACGCCAGGTGTGCAGTCGGCTCCTGACCACGCAATATCAGAAGTCATCTGCACCAATCTCGACTATGCTCAATACTCGTGTGCAC
>JAEXUU010000632.1 GCA_023452965.1 Pseudomonadota bacterium
CGGTCAATCTCGTGGGCTACGAGGGCGCCGTGCATGATTTCGACCATCCGCGCCTCGATATAAAGCAGCGCGACGACATCGCCTATTCGGCGACAGGGACCGGCAAAGCGACGGTCGGCACCGACCCGGCGGCCCGGGAGGACGCGATCCGGCGCGTCAAGGAATTCCTGGCAGGGAAATGAGCGATCGCTCGCGCTTCCGGAGCGGCTGCTCCGGAGCGGGCTTTCAGTGCACCGTCGAGGCGAGCGTCACGCCAGGAGCCCGCTCGAGGAGCGAACGGGCGATGTCCTGCGCGAGGCAGGAGTAGCCGGCGTCGCTCATGTGGAAACGGTCACCGGCGAGCGCCGCCATAAAGCCCTCGGCATCGCGCTGATACCAGCCGGACATCGCCGCGAAGCGCGATAGCACCGGAACCCCATTGGCGCGGGCGATCTCGGCGATCGCGTCGACATAGGCGCGGTAGCGCGCCGTCTCCTTGATCCCGGGATAGAATTGCGGGTCGAGGATGGCGAGGCGGGTCTGCGACTGGCGGGCCGCCGCGATCCCGTCGGCGATGAGCGCGCGGAAAGCCTGGAGATCGCCGCCGGTGACGGCATCATTGGTGCCGCCCTGCCAGATCACCAGATCATAGCGCGTCTCGGCCAGCGCCTTCTTCAGCCGCTGCAGGGTCTGCGGCGCGATCTCGCCACCGATGCCGGCATTGACGATCTCGACCGGCCGGCCGGAGAGCCCCTGGCGCAGCAGCGCGGCAAGCCGCGCCGGATAGGTCCGGTCCTTGGCGCTGGCGCCGACGCCTTCGGTCGAGGAGGAGCCGATCGCGAGGAGACGCAGCGGCCCGTCACCCTTGCGCCAGAGCGCAGTGAAATCCGGGGTAGTGGCAGCGGTGATGAGCGAGGTCGGCCTGCAGACGAACTCCGAAGCCTTCGCCGGCGCAAGCGCAAGGCCCGGCAGGGAAAGCATCGCCAAGGCGCAGGCATAGGCCGTCCGGATCCGAATCCGCATCGGGCACCCCCAACCGTCGATAGATTGCGGTTAGCCGGCGCTTGCTGAACGCTGCCTGAACGGTCGCGCGTCGACGCTGCTTCAGAAGAGATCCCCCTGCCCGCCGGGCGCCACGGTCTTGCGCGGCGCCGGACGCGGGGTCGTGCCGCCCGGCACGACGGCGCCGAAGCTGCCATCAGCGAGCGTGATCTGCAGAGCCATGCCCGGCCGCGCCGCCGCCGCCTGCCGCAGCAGCACGCCGTTCTCGTCGCGGACCAGCGCATAGCCGCGCGCCAGCACGGCCTGCGGGCCGAGCGAGGCGGCGAGCGTCCACAGGCCGTCGAGCCGGTCGCGCCGACGCTGGACGAGGCGCGCGAAAGCGGCCTGCGCCCTCGCGGCGACGGCCTCCAGCCGGTCGTTGGCACGGGCGATACGCTCACGCTGCCGAAGCACGACATTGCCGCGGGCAAGGACGAGCCGTCCGCCCAGGCTGTCGAGCTTCACCGCCAGCGTCGCCAGTCGCGCCGCCGGTGACTGTACGTGCAGGCGGCGATCGAGCTGGGCGAGCCGCTGTTCATAAGCGCGGGCATTGCGCGCCAGCGCGGGACCAAGCCGGGCAGCTGCGAGGTCGAGCCGCTGACGTGGGCCGGCGAGCAGGTTCTCGGGCGTCGGCAAGGCGCGGCTCGCCGCGCGCAACTCGCTGCGGCGTCGATCGAACAGGCGCAAGGTCGCGCCCGCATGGCGGCGCGACAGGTCGGTGACCTGTGCCAGCAATTCGGCGCGCACCGGCACGACCTTTTCGGCCGCGCCCGTCGGCGTCGGGGCGCGCAGGTCGGCGGCGTGGTCGATCAGGGTCCAGTCGGTCTCGTGCCCGACTGCAGAGACCAACGGGATCAGCGAGGCAGCGGCGGCGCGCACCACCGCCTCCTCGTTGAAGCCCATCAGATCCTCGAGCGAGCCGCCGCCGCGCGCGACGATGATCACGTCCGGGCGCGGGATACGACCGCCCTGCGGCAGCGCGTTGAAGCCGTTGATGGCGTTGGCGACCTCGGCGGCGCTGGTCTCGCCCTGGACGCGTACCGGCCAGACCAGCACGCGGCGCGGAAAGCGCTCCTCCAGCCGGTGCAGGATATCGCGGATGACGGCGCCGGTCGGCGAGGTGACGACGCCGATCGTTCCCGGCAGATAGGGGATGAGCTGCTTGCGGCCTTCGTCGAACAGGCCTTCGGCGGCGAGCTTCTTGCGGCGCTCCTCGAGCAGCGCCATCAGCGCGCCGACGCCGGCCGGCTCCAGCGAGTCGATGACGATCTGGTAGCTCGACTTGCCGGCAAAGGTGGTGATCTTGCCGGTGGCGATCACCTCGAGTCCCTCCTGCGGCCGGGTCTTCAGCCGGCCGAAGACGCCCTTCCAGCTCACCGCGTCGATCTTGGCGTTGACGTCCTTCAGCGAGAAATAGACATGGCCGGAGGAGACCGGACCGCGATAGCCCGAAATTTCGCCGCGCACGCGCACGAAGCCGAAAGCGTCCTCCAGCGTGCGCTTGAGCGCGCCGGAGAGGTCGGAGACCGACCATTCGGGGGCATTGCCGGC
>JAEXUU010000703.1 GCA_023452965.1 Pseudomonadota bacterium
GCCCGAAGAAGGTCGAGCGCTCGCTGGCGCTGGAGAAGATCCGGCTGATGCTGACCGAGCTCGAGCAGCTCACCGGCAAGAAGCCGGTGATCTACACCGACATCACCTTCCACAAGGACGTGCTCGAAGGCGAGTTCAACGACTACGCCTACTGGATCCGCTCGACCGCAGCCAAGCCCGAGGTGCGCTACAAGGACCGGCCCTGGGCCTTCTGGCAGTTCACCACCACCGGCCGGGTCCCCGGCATCAAGGGCGATGTCGACCGCAACGCCTTCTACGGCAACGAGGGCGAATTCACCGGCTGGCGCGAGGGCCGCTTCGACATCGGCACCCGCACCTGGACGCGCGAGCGCAAGGTCCCGCCGCAGCCGAGCCCGGGCCCTGAGCACACCCCGGTCGCGACGTTGCCCGGCGCCGCCGCCCCGGTCGCCGCCTCGCGGTTCCAGCCCGCGAGCCTCGGACAGGTCGCCGATCAGAGCGAGACCGAGGCGGAGTAAGGCCGAAGCGGAGTAAGGCCGAAGGAAGCCGGCGGCCGCCTCACCGGTTAACCAAGGCTGAAGCCGCTCGCTCGAATGCTAACCACCTCTTAACCCGGCGCCCGCCTATCCTGCCTCGACACAGGGAGGACCTTATGGCGCGCCGCGCTGAAACCAGTTCAGGAAAGCGGCGCATGCCCGGCCTTGGCTACCGCCTTCTGATGATGGCAGGGCTCGGCCTGCTCTGCGCCACGCCCGCCCAGGCGCTTTATCCCAAGAAGGGCGATGCCAGCCCCCATGCCGGCGTCAGCGACGCCCGCCGGCGCTCGATCCAGGGTATCGACGTCTCGCGCTGGCAAGGCGACATCGACTGGGCCAAGGTCAAGGACGCGGGCACCCGCTTCGCCTTCATCAAGGCGACCGAAGGTGGCGACCACCTCGATCCGAACTTCCGCAAGAACTGGGAGGGCGCCCGCAAGGCCGGCGTGCCGCGCAGCGCCTACCATTTCGTCTACTGGTGCCGCCCGGCCAAGGACCAGGTGCGCTGGATGAAGCGCCATATCCCGCGCGATGCGGACGCGCTGCCCCCGGTGCTCGATGTCGAATGCAACGGCCATTCGGAATCCTGCGGCAAGAAGATCCCGCGCGAGAAGGCGCTCGCGAAGATCCGCGAGATGCTGAAAGGGCTGCAGGAGCACACCGGCAAGAAGCCGATCATCTACACCGACATCACCTTCCACGAGGATGTGCTGGAAGGACAGTTCAACGACCATCCCTACTGGTTGCGCTCGACCGCGGCGCCTCTCAGGCACCGCTATGAGCGAAAGGAATGGGAGTTCTGGCAGTTCACCACCACCGGCCGCGTCCCCGGCATTACCGGCGATGTGGACCGCAACGCCTTCTTCGGCACGGAACGTGAATTCACCGCCTGGCGCGAGGGCCGCTTCGACATCGGCGCGCGGCAATGGCGCGGCGGCGGGCCGAAGGTCGCTTCGCCGAAGCCGGCCGCCCGCCCCGCGGCCGTCGAGACCAGGCTCGCCAGCGGCGCCCCGCCGAAACTGGTTCCGGCCCCAAGGCCGCCCAAGGCGGTGCTTTCGCGCCAGGTCGCCAGCACCGGCTCGATCAAGCGCGACTAGGCTTTCGTCACAAAGCGGCGGACTGTCGCGAAACCGTCATCTGACGGGCGCTGATGCTGGCGGAACACCCGTCAGCCGGAAGCAGCGTGTCGATACTTCAGGATATCCAGTCCCGGGCCGGCTTCATCTGGGCCTATCGCTTCGACGATGAGGGCCGCGCCAGCCTCGTGCCGCGCGACCAGTCGCCGGGCCTCGCGCTCGACGGCGCCAAATTCGTCTGGCTGCATCTCGACCTCGTCCACAGCCGCACCAAGCAGTGGATCGCCGAGCGCAGCGAGCTGCCGGTCGAGGCGCAGGCCGTCTTCCTGTCGCAGGACGATCACCAGCGGCTCTATCACGACCCGGATTTCGTCTGGGGCATCACCTATGACCAGGTCCGCGAGGTCCACAGCCTCGCCGATGACTGGGGCATGATGCACTGGATCGTCGGCGAGCGCTTCCTGATCACCGGGCGGCGCCAGGCGCTGCAGGCGACGCGGCTGACCCGCGACACGCTGGAGGCGGGCTTCCGCGCCACCTCCCCCGAAATGCTGTTCGAGCGCGTCATCGAATTCGTGATCGAGGATGTCGCCGAGGACGTGAACCGCCTCGCCGACGACGCCGATTCGATCGAGGATCACATCATCGACGACCGCATCGGCGACGAGGCGCGCAAGCTCGGCGCGATCCGTCGGCGCACGGTCAAGCTGCACCGCCAGCTCAACGGGCTGCACCAGCTCTTCCGCCGCTTCCAGGAGACCGCGACCGCGAGAGCCGCGCCGGAGAAGGTCAGGAGCGCGACCGCAAGGCTGCTCCACCGCGTCGACACCATGCTGGGCGACGTCCAGCTCGTGCAGCAGCGCGCAAGGCTGCTCCAGGACGAGATCGCGGCGAGGCTCAGCGCCCAGACCAACCACCATCTCTACGTGCTCTCGATCCTGACCGCGACGCTGATGCCGGCGACGCTGGTCACCGGCTATTTCGGCGTCAACACCAAGGCCCTGCCCTTCCTCGAGACCGAATTCGGCTGGCTCTATATCCTCGGGCTGTCGGGCCTGGCGGCGGGCGCAGTCTACTGGCTGCTGAAGCGCCGAAACGTGATCGGCTGACGGACGGCCGCGAGCCGCGACGCGTGGACAGCAGACGTCCGCGGACTGTCCATGTAGAGTTTGCGTAGCCCGAGTCGGCGCGGGAGCGAGCGTGTGCGCAGCAATGTGCTTGTCACTGGTGGGGGCGGCCGGCTGGGGCGCGCCCTGTCGCAAGCCGGAGGCCCGGGCGTTTTCGGATTGTCGAGCCGGGAGCTCGACATCACCGACGCCGCCGCCCTCCGCTCCGCGCTCGATCGGCTGCGCCCGGATGTCGTGATTAACGCCGCGGCGCTCAGCCGCGTCCAGGACTCCGATACGGCTCCGGAACGCGCGCGCGCCGTCAATGCCGAAGCGCCGGGCGATATCGCGCGGGTCTGCGCCGCACTGGGCCTGCCCCTGATCCACATCTCGACCGACTATGTCTTCGGTGCCGAGACCAGGCGGCCATGGCGCGAGTCTGATCCCGTATCGCCCGTCAACAACTACGGCCGCCTGAAAGCCGAGGGCGAACGCAACGTCGTCTCCGCCTGCGACAGGGCCTGTATCGCCCGGGTGGCGTGGCTCTTCGGTGACGGCGAGGATTTTATCGCCGGCCTGCTGCGGAGCGACGCCGAAGCCGTCATGGTGGCCGATGATCAGGTCGGCTCCCCGACCCCGATCGTCCCGCTCGCCGAGAGGCTGCTTGCGCTGGCCGACCGCATGAGCGCCGGCGAAGCCGTCCCCAAGGTGCTGCATCTCGCCGGATCGCCGCCGGTCTCGCGTGCCGACTGGGTCGCCGCGGCATTCGAGGCACTTCAAGGCGCAGGCAAGACGACGCCAAGGCTGGTGCGGGTTCCGATGGCGGCGTTCGGCGGCAGCGTTCGCCGGCCCCATTACAGCGCCCTCGATTGCAGTCTCGCAGCCGAATTCTTCGGTGGCGAGATCGACTGGCGCATCGCCGCGGCCCGGCCCGAAACCTTCGCTGAACCTGTCCTGCCGGCCTAGCTGCGCAGGCCGCCCGCCATCGGCGCGGAACCACCTGGGCACTAGGCCCCGCGGCGGCGCGCCCCACGGGCCGCCCAAGCGGCGCGACCTGTTCGGCCGGGGCGTTGTCCACCACGGACAATTGCCGTGGTGGACAACCAAATCCTCCCAAAGCCAGTCTGGTCAGGCTCAGTTTACGGCCTTCGCCTCCGGGAACTTCCACTTGCCGCTGACGATCGCTGGCTCGGGACGATAGAGCCGCACGGTATAGTTCCAGCCTTCGACGATCGGCAGGCAGTTCGGGATCTTGCCGTCGCAGCCGCCGAGCTGGACGGTCACCGAGCCGTCCTCATTCTTCTTCGCGGTGATGTCGTTGATCGAATAGGCGCTGTAGGGGTTTTTCTCGAAGAACCCCTTGCGATTGTAGACGCTGACCGACCAGAACTCCTTCACCGGAACGGTCTTTGGCACATTGATGGTGTAGACCGTTTTGCCGTCGTTCTTCGCGGGCGTGAAGCTCGCGTAGATGGCGTCTTTTTCCGGAATGCCGCCCCAACCGGCGGCTGTGCCGATCAGGTGCTGGATTGGCTCGATCTGGCCACGGGCGCCAAAGGAACCGCGAAACGACGTCTGATACTTTGCCAGCGCGAGCAAGGCATTGCGAACGCCCGTGAGGCTTTCCTCGTCCCAGTTTGGAAGCTCGAGCTTCCCTGGATCCTTCTGGCTGACCTTGATGGCGTCCTGCAGCTTGTGGACCCCTTCGAGATCCTTCGGATCGCTCGGATCGACCAGCGTCCGGATAGCGACGAACGCATATCGCGTGCCGACCGTTTCCTTGGTCAGCGTAACCGGCTTCGTACCGTAGGCGACGATCGGGAGGTAGTGATCCTGATCGACGACCATCATCGACATGTAGCGCTTGCCGGTATCCGGCAGCGACAGCGTGACCGGCCCGGCGGCAAGATCAAACACGGCAAACGAGTAAAGCGTATCCCGGTTCATGCGAATGACCGTTTGCCGATCGATCGCCGTTGGCTCCCGGGAGTGCAGAAACTTGCCCAACCCGCCCACGGTCTTTGCGTTCGCCGCCAGGTAATGGTCGGTCTCCGCGCGGATGAAATTGTCGACGGTCACAGGGATTTTGCCGCTCGGCTCCTGGGCGAACGCGCCTGTCGCCAGTGCCGCCGATGCGAATGCGAGACCGATGCCAACCAATCGAAACATGGAATTACCTCTTCATTCAAAGACTGCATTCAAAGACTGCGCCGGCGAGGCAGCTTTGTCCGTCGCTGCTGCCGGCTTGTAATCGACTACTGCTCGGACAGGGCCGCCGCTTCGGCAGAGCAGTCCGGCACCGGGTCCGCTCTTTTGGCCTTCGCGGCTTCGACCTCAGCCTTCGCAGCCTTGAGATCGGCAAGGAAAGCCGGGTCGGTCATGAGCCGCGCCGTGGTCGCCGCGCCCATGATCCGCCCGGCATCGACGTCGCTCTGCCAATGGGCATTGCAGATCACCCGGCTCTGCCCGAATTCGAGACCGCGCTTGAGCAGTTCGTTCGAGCGCTCGGGATTGATCTGCGCGAAGACGAGGGCCCAGCCCCAGCCCGCGGCGGTGTGGCCTGACGGATAGGAGCCGTCACTGCGCAGAATGGCCTCCTGATCGGCCCGGCAGGTCGCCTCGTTGTGGACCACGAAAGGACGGACCCGGTTGTACCTGTTCTTCACGCCATAGGTGGAGAGGCCGAAATCCGAGAGCATCTTCTGCATCATCGCGTAGAGACGCGGGGTCTGCTCGGCGCCGATCCTGACGCCCATCGCACAGGAGAAATTCTCGGCGGCCTGCGGAAAGGCGAGATCGGCGTCGGTGAAGGCGAGCTTCCAGCGCGCGCTGTCGCGCAACGGGAGCGTCGCCCTGCGCGCTTCCTCGTCTCGGGCCAGCGCAGCCGTGCCCTTCTCCGGCGGCGGGCCGAGCAGCACGAGGCTGTTCGGCAGGTCTGACTGCCTGAGATAGCCTGGCGCGACCTTGAAATGCGGATCCGTGACATTGGGCTGGGCTTCGACCGCCTGCGCGAGGGCCTGCCCGCAGAGCGCGAGCACGGCAGACGCGGAAACAGCCGCGGCTCGTGCGGTAGTCCAAGTGATAGTCATCCCATTCCTCTCGACACCGCCGAGTTCATGCACAGCCCGTCAGAACCGATACGTCGCAGCCACGGCAGTACTGCGTCACGTCGCAGGAAAAGCCACCGCCGTGCCGGCATCCGGACGATCGCACTCCGACCGGCAGCGAACTCTGTCGCGCTCATTTCGTGCATGGGCAGATCACCGGTCTTGCCATTTCACGCCAATCGCAAGCGGCTATTCTGATCCCCACCGGTGACGAATCCCTCGCAAGCAGCGCCAGTGGAGCGCCCCCAATGATCGCGGCAAGGTCCAATGG
>JAEXUU010000738.1 GCA_023452965.1 Pseudomonadota bacterium
GTCCAGGAGGCTCCGGAGGCCGTCGGACCATCCTTCGAGACGCGCTAGCGGCGCTCCTCAGGATGAGGGCTTCAGGACATTCGAGCTTGGTCATCCCGGACGCAGCGAAGCGGAGATCCGGGATCCATTCCGGAGCCTTGCCGCTAGAGGTTCAGGCATGGGTCCCGGGTTTCCCTTCGGTCGCCCGGGACGACCCGTTCCTACTCGCGCGACAACCGGGACGGCGCTCAGCGCTTCTGCGCCACCCAGGCGGCGAGTTGGCGCCGCTCGTCCACCGTCATGCCCGAGAGATTGTTCGGCGGCATGGCATGGGTCATCACCGCCTGCACGCCGATCGCATGGCGCTGGCGGGCTATCAGCTCCGGCTCGTGCAGATAGACGCCCTTCGGAGCGATCTGGATGCCGGGCCAGGACGGCTCCGGCGCATGGCACATGGCGCAGCGCCCGGTGACGATGTTGGCGACCTCGGCCGGCGGCGGCGCCAGCCCCGCCAGCATGATCGGCTTGACTGCCGGCAACGGCTTCAGGCCGAGCCGCTCGCGCCCGCCGGGCGAGGAGGCCATCGCCACCCAGAAGGCGAGCCAGAGCGCCAGTGCCGCCTCCGCCCAGGTCCACCAGGGCGATTTCGCGTGGTCGGCATGGCGGACATTGTAGAAGTGCCGGATCAGCGCGCCGGCGACGATCACCAGCGCAACCAGGACCGGGATCACCGCCGAATTGGCGTAGGTCACCGGGTAGTGGTTCGCCAGCATCAGGAACAGCACCGGCAAAGTGATGTAGTTGTTGTGCAGCGAGCGCTGCTTGGCCTGCTTGCCGTATTTCGGATCGGGGGTCTCGCCGGCCACCATCGCAGCGATGGTCTTGCGCTGGTTCGGCATGATCACGAAGAAGACGTTGGCCGACATGATCGTCGCCATCAGCGCGCCGGTGTGGATCAGCGCGCCCCTCCCCGAGAAGACACTGGAGAAGGCCCAGCTCGCAGCGATGACATAGCCGAAGCCGAGCAGCCCGAGCACGACGTCGTTCCTGCCCAGCGGCGACCTGCAGAGCAGGTCGTAGAACAGCCAGCCGCCTGCCAGCGCCGCGATGCCGATCGCACCCGCCGCGAAGGGCGAGAGCGCCATCACCGCCGGGTCGATCAGATAGAGTTCCGACTGGGCGTAATAGACCCAGACCAGCAGGAAGAAGCCGGAGATCCAGGTCCAGTAGGCCTGCCATTTGTGCCAGGTGAGCTCCTTCGGCAGCACCTCCGGCGCGACCAGATATTTGCGCATCGCGTAGAAGCCGCCGCCATGCACCTGCCAGGCCAGGAACTGCGTCGGCTGGCCGGCCGCGTTCCTGGGCGCGTCGGGCGCCGCCCTGAGCGAAGCGTCGAGATGGATGAAGAAGAAGGACGAGCCGATCCAGGCGATGGCCGCGATGACATGCAGCCAGCGCAGCAGCATCCCGCCCCATTCCATGAGATAGGCCTCAAGCATGCGGCGTCTCCGCGAAGGCGCCTCGGCGCGCGAATTGACAGGGCAGATTCGGGGATGGAACTTGCATGCGGCTTCCAGACTAGGTTCGGCCTTTTCCGGAACGCAAGCATCATTCCGGCCGCGCCAGCGCGGTTCCACCGGCGAAAGGAAAAGGCATGGGGCGGCTGTCGACGCATGTGCTCGACACGGTCAATGGCAGGCCGGCGGCAGGGGTGCGCATCACGCTGGACTGGATCGCGCCGGACGGCTCGCGCAACCGCGTCACGGAAACGCAGACCAATGCCGATGGCCGCACCGACGCGCCGCTGCTGACCGGCACGCTGACCGCCGGCAGCTACGAGCTGACCTTCCGCATCGGCGACTATTTCCGAGGCCTCGGCACGCCACTCCCCGAGCCGGCTTTCCTCGACCATGTGCCGATCCGCTTTTCCATCGCCGAGCCCGAGGGGCATTATCACGTGCCGCTCCTCGCCTCGCCCTGGAGCTACTCGACCTATCGCGGCAGCTGAAGCGAAACCAACCGGTTTTCAACGCCTTACGCGCCGTTTCTGAATCATCGCCGCATGGACTTGAATCATCCTATGAGCCCTTCCCCCTATCCGCGCGATCTCGTCGGCTATGGCCGCACCCCGCCGCATCCGCATTGGCCGGGCGAGGCGCGGATCGCGGTACAGTTCGTGATCAACTACGAGGAGGGCGGCGAGAACTGCACACTGCACGGCGATGCCGCTTCCGAGGCCTTCCTCTCCGAGATCGTCGGCGCGGCGCCGTGGCCCGGCCAGCGCCACATGAACATGGAGTCGATCTACGAATACGGCTCGCGCGCCGGCTACTGGCGGCTCTGGCGGATGTTCACCGAGCGGAAGATGCCGGTCACCGTCTTCGCGGTGGCCTCGGCGCTGCAGCGCTACCCCGAGATCGTCGCCTCGATGCAGGAGGCCGGCTGGGAGATCGCCACCCACGGGCTGAAATGGATCGACTATCGCGACGCCCCAGCGGAGACCGAGCGCGCCCATATCGAGGAGGCGATCCGCATCCAGACCGAGCTCGCCGGGACACGCCCGCTCGGCTGCTATCAGGGCCGCACCTCGGTCAACACCATTCCTCTGACGATGGAGGAAGGCGGCTTCCTCTACACCGCCGACGTCTATGCCGACGAGCTGCCCTACTGGCTGCAAGGCCCGCACGGGCCCCAGCTCGCCGTGCCCTACACGCTCGACGCCAACGACATGCGCTTCGCGACGCCGCAGGGCTTCAACAGTGGCGACCAGTTCTTCGCCTATCTCAAGGATTCGTTCGACACCCTCTATGCCGAGGGCGAGACCGCCCCGAAGATGATGTCGGTCGGCCTGCATTGCCGCCTCGTCGGCCGGCCCGGCCGCGCCGCCGCGCTCGCCCGCTTCCTCGATTATGTCCAGAGCCATGACAGGGTCTGGGTCGCGACGAGGCTCGACATCGCGCGCCATTGGGTGAGGCAGCATCCGCCCGCGGGCGGCTACCGGCCTTCCGCGGTGCCCAAGGCGCTGTTCGTCGAGGTCTTCGGCCGCATCTGGGAGCATTCGCCCTGGATCGCCGAGGCCACCCATGCTGCCGGGCTCGGGCAGCAACATGACGGCGCCGAGGCGCTGCATCGGGCGATGGTCGCGGTAATGCGCGCCGCCCCGCGCGAGCGGCAGAAGGCGCTGCTGCTCGCTCATCCCGACCTCGCCGGCAAGATCGCTGCGGCGGGCGAGCTGACGCCGGAATCGGCCGGGGAACAGGGCTCGGCCGGGCTCGACCGACTGACCTCGGACGAGCGCGCCCGCTTCACCGCGCTGAACGAGGCCTACAAGGCACGCTTCGGCATCCCCTTCATCCTCGCCGTGAAGGGCCTGACCAAGGCGGACATCCTCGCCTCCTTCGAGGCGCGCCTGAAGAGCACGCCGGAGCAGGAATTCGAGACGGCCCTCGCCCAGGTCGAGAAGATCGCCCTGATCAGGCTGAATGACCTGCTGCCGGCCAGCTAGAACGCGCTGCGGTCCTTCCGGCGCAGGTCACAGGCCTGAGCCCGGAACCCATGAACACCGCCCTTTCCGTCATGGTCGGGCTTGTCCCGACCATCCACGTCTGCGTTCTTCAAAACCAGTGTTAAAGACGTGGATGCTCGCCACAAGGGTGAGCATGACGAGCTGGAGCAGCGTCGTGGCATGGCTTCCGGGCACTCCGCTTCGCTGCAGCCGGAATGACGGCGAGGCGAAACCGCTACAGCCCGCTGACCAGATGCCCGCCATCGGTGGCGATGACGGCTCCGGTCATGTAGCGGGCGGCATCCGAGCAGAGCAGCAGGAGCGGCCCGTCGAGATCCTCCAGCTCGCCCGCCCGGCGCATCGGGATGCGCTTCTTCAGCGCCTCGCCGGCTTCGCTGGCGAAGAACTCACGGTTGATGTCGGTGACGATGTAGCCGGGCGCCAGCGCATTGACCCTGATCGCATGGCGCGCCCACTCGAGCGCCAGCGCCTTGGTCATCTGGATCAGCCCGGCCTTGGAGATCGCATAGGGCGCGACCCTGCCGGCGACACGCTCACCGAGGATCGAGGCGATGTTGACGATGGCGCCGCCACCTCCCTGATCCACGATGATCTTCGCCGCCGCCTGCGCCGCGAAGAAGCAGCCCTTCAGGTTGACGTCGAGCTGGGCGTCCCATTGCGCCTCGCTCACCGAAAGCGCCTGCTCCGTCTCGCCGACGCCGGCATTGTTGACGAGCACGTCGAGCCCGCCGAGCAGGCCGGCGGCCTCAACAATGCCGCTCTCGATCGCCGCGACCGAGCCGACATCGAGCGAAACCGGCACGATCTTGCCGGGCAGGCCGGCGGCATCCTGAGCCAGCGCGGCGAGCCGGTCGGTGCGCCGCGCCGCGGCAGCGACATGGGCGCCGCGTTCCGCCAGCAGCCGGGCGAAATGCGCTCCGAGACCGGACGAGGCGCCGGTCACCAACACGCGCTTTCCCTTGAGATCCTCGAACACCGCCACCCCCCCGTCGCAACAAGCCGCCGGAGGGGACAATGCCGCGCCATGCCGGTCAAGCCCGGTTCAGGCAGCCCGCGGCTGGCCGAGCGCAGGAACCCTTTCGAGGATGCTCGCGAGATCGGCAACGAAGCGGGCGGTCTCGCGCGCCCTCACCGCCTCGTCCGGCAGCCGCAGCAGATAGGAGGGATGGACGGTGACCAGCAGCGGCGTTCCGTCAGGCAAGGCCAGCTTGCGCCCCCGCGCCTCGGCAAGCGAGCCCGTCTCGCCGGTCAGCGCCTTGAGCGCGGTTGCGCCCAGCGCCACCACCAGCTGCGGCCTGACGAAGCCGAGCTCGAGGTCGAGCCAGAAGCGGCAGGCCTTCACCTCGCCGGCATTCGGCTTCTCGTGGATGCGCCGCTTGCCGCGCAGCTGGAATTTGAAATGCTTCACCGCATTGGTAACATAGGCTTGGGTGCGGTCGAGCCCGGCATCGGCCATGGCGCGGTCGAAGACCTTGCCGGCGGGGCCGACGAAAGGCTTGCCGGCAAGGTCCTCCTGG
>JAEXUU010000783.1 GCA_023452965.1 Pseudomonadota bacterium
GTGCAGCACCCAGCCTTCGGTCCCGTCGGCATCGCGCACGCGCCGCCAGGTCTCGAATTCGGCGGTGACCTCAACCGGCAGTCCGGCGCGCTGGAAGACCCAGCTGGTGCGATGCTCCTTGGACGGCCCCTCGCGCAGATTGACCCGGTCCGACTTCAGGCTGACATAGCGCGGCACCGGCAGGCCGCTGACCTGGCCGGTCGCGAGTTCCTGCGCGAGCGCGCCCGCCGAAGCGAGGGCAAGCCCCGCCATCACCGCCAGGCCTGCAAGACCGCCCCTCATGCTAGCCGCCATCCAATTCTCTCCTTCGCCCTGCCGGCCGGCGCTCCGTACAGGACGCGCGGCAGGCCCGGGTTCATGTTCGACGGCGTCGCAGCCCGGAGCCGGATCTGCGCGAAAAACCGGTTTCCACTTTTCCGCATCCTGCTCTAGACAACAGATCGGCTGCCGGCGTCGAAAATCCACCAGAACCCATTCCTGAAGCGCCTCGGTTAATGGCGGGTTGAGGCGGAAACGAGACCGGCGAAGCCGAAGCGTTGGGAGCATGCGGCGATCGGGCGCGGGCCTGGGCCAAATGCCCCGGAGGAGCCGCTTATGTCGAAGAAGAAGCCGCTGGTCGTCGTTACGCGCAAGCTGCCCGCCGTCGTCGAGACGCGGATGCGCGAGCTGTTCGACGCAAGGCTCAATCTCGACGATACGCCGATGAGTCAGGCCGCCCTGGTCGAGGCCCTGAAGACCGCCGACGTGCTGGTCCCGACCGTGACCGACAAGCTCGATGCCGGGCTGATCGCGCAGGCCGGAGAGCAGCTGCGCCTGATCGCGAATTTCGGCAACGGCGTCGACAATATCGACGTCGCCAGCGCCGTTCAGCGCGGCATCACCGTGACCAACACGCCGGGCGTGCTGACCGACGACACCGCCGACATGACGATGGCGCTGATCCTCGCCGTGGCTCGCCGCATCGCCGAGGGCGCGCGCGTCATCACCGACGACGAATGGGGCGGCTGGTCGCCGACCTGGATGCTCGGCCGGCGCATCACCGGCAAGCGCCTCGGCATCGTCGGCATGGGCCGGATCGGCCAGGCGCTCGCCCGCCGCGCCTCCGCCTTCGGCCTCTCGATCCATTATCACAACCGCCGCCGCATCGATGCGCGCACTGAGGAGGCGCTCAACGCGACCTACTGGGATTCGCTCGACCAGATGCTGGCGCGCATGGACGTCGTCTCGGTCAACTGCCCGCACACGCCGGCGCCCTACCATTTGCTCTCGGCCCGCCGGCAGAAGCTGATGAAGCCCGATGCAATCCTTGTGAACACGGCTCGCGGCGAGATCGTCGACGAGACGGCGCTCGCCCGGATGCTCGAGGCCGGAGAACTCGCCGGCGCCGGACTCGACGTGTTCGAGCACGAGCCGGCGGTCAATCCGCGCCTGCTGAAGCTTGCCCGCCAGCACCGCGTTGTGGTGCTTCCGCATATGGGCTCGGCCACGCATGAGGGCCGCGCCGATATGGGCGAGAAGGTCATCGTCAACATCAAGACCTTCATGGACGGGCACAAGCCGCCGGATCGCGTGCTGCCGAGCATGCTCTGAGCGCAGCCCGCAGGCCCGCGCCGCGCAAAAATCCCCGTCCGACGCGAGTCATTGCCGAGCGCGCCGTCAGATCGACAGCGCACTCACGCGGCCATGCCGTATTCTCGTGGAACGTTGCGCGCTCCAGGCGGCCCTGCCTCGGAGCGGGAGCTAACCTTCAGCCGCCGCGCGAGGTGGCGAACTGGCCGGCCTTGCGGAAGCGCCAGAGATAGGACGGCACCTCCGCCTCGAACGAGACCGGCGCAATGCCGATCCCGGCGAGCGTGCGGCCGTCCTTGCGAGCCGCTTCGGAGACGACATTGTCGCTCTCCAGCAGGGCGACCTGGTCGCGGGTCAGCAGGAACTCGTCCGGCAGCAGGCCGAGCGAGAGCGTGTTGACGATCTCCAGGATCCGGGCCTGGAAGCGGGCCAGCGGGAAAGGCAGCGACGCGATCACGCGCCGCCGGCCGGTGACCTCGCAGACGTACTCGACCAGCTCGCGGAAGCTCTTCGCCTCCGGGCCGCCGAGCTCATAGATCTTGCCGCCCTCGACCTTGCCCTCGATCGCAAGCGCGATGGCCTTGGCGACGTCGCCGACGAAGACAGGCTGGAACTTCGTCTCGCCGCCACCGACGAGCGGCAGGACCGGCAGCATGCGGGCGAGCGAGGCGAAGCGGTTGAAGAAGGTGTCCTCGGGGCCGAACATGATCGAGGGCCGCATCACGACTGCACCCTTGACCAGCTCCAGCACCGCCGCCTCACCTTCCGCCTTGGTGCGCGCATAGTGCGACTTCGAATCGCGGTCGGCGCCAAGCGCCGAGATCTGCACGAGGCGTTCGACGCCGAGGCTGGCGCAGGCATGGGCGACGGTATGCGCGCCCCGCGCCTGGACGTTGGAGAAGTTCTGCCGGCCGCTCTCGCTGAGGATGCCGACCAGATTGATCACCGCATCCGAGCCGCGCACGGCAGCGGCGACCGAATCAGGGTAGCGCAGATTGGCCTGGACGGCATGGATCTGGCCGACGATGCCGAGCGGCTGCAGGAAATTGGCGAGATCGGGCCGGCGCACGGCGACACGGACGCGATAGCCGCGCCGGGCGAGCGCCCGCACGACGTGCCGCCCGAGGAAGCCCGAGCCGCCGAAGACGGTGACGAGTTGCTGAGCGGGAGGCTGGGTCGCCATGGTCACGCGAGCTCCGATTTGGAAGCGTTGGAAACTGTTCCTGTCGCGCCTGTCCTAGTTCATCGCATCCCAACTGTGAAGGCGCCGCAACGCCTCGCCGCCCGCTGCAGAGCCCTCTGCACAGC
>JAEXUU010000814.1 GCA_023452965.1 Pseudomonadota bacterium
CCAGGCAAGGTCAGCTCGCGCTTCAGCACGGCGGCAGCCGCGGCAAAGGCCGGCACGCCCGGCGTCACCGTATAGGGAATGCCGAGTCTGTCGAGTCGGCGCATCTGTTCGCCACAGGCGCTCCAGATCGAGAGATCGCCGGAATGCAGCCGTGCCAAGTCCTGCCCGGCGCGATGCGCTGCCTCCATCTCGGCGGTGATCGCGTCGAGATCGAGCGGGGCGGTGTCGACGATGCGCGCGCCGGGCGGGCACCAGTCGAGCATCGCTTTGGGGATCAGCGAGCCCGCATAGAGGCAGATAGGCGAAGCCGCGATCAGGTCGCGTCCACGCAAGGTGATGAGATCGGGTGCGCCGGGGCCGGCGCCGATGAAATGGATGGTCATGCGGGGCTTCTGGCGAGCGCGCAGGTCACGCGCGCGGTTGCGATGCGCGGCTGCACCAGTTCGCCGCCGGGACCTGCGGCAGCCAGCGCCGCGGCTTCCGCCACCGAGCCGACGCCGTAGAGCGAGGCAATTCGGGTCGAGCGCGTCGCGCAGGCGGCCTCGAAGCCCTTCAGGGCCTCGTCGGGGATGGCGACGAGTTCGGCCGCGCGTTCGGTCGCGGCAGCGACCATTCCGGCCTCCGCCACGCGGCTCGCCAGCGTGGCGAAGCGCGGCGTCTGCGCACCCGCAAGCCCTGCGCTCGCCAGGGCCTGATCGAGGCAGGCGAGGATATCGGCAGCCTCCGTGCCGGGCCGGATGCCGATGCCGGCAATGAGGCGGCCGGTCATCGGGAAATCCCTGTGATAATACACGCCGTCACCCTGGGCGACCGAAGGAAGACCCGGGATCCATGCCTGAACCGTTCCGGAATGGATCCCGGATCGGCGCCGCAAACGCGGCTTGTCCGGGATGACCGCGTGGATTGAACGAGGCGCGTCAAGGCTTCTCGACCCGCCATTGCGTCACCGGCATCGCCGGGCGCCAGCCATGCTTGCCGCCGACAGGCGCGAGCCGGTCGATCGAGATGCGCCTGAGCGAGCCGCCATGCTTGGCATGGAGCGCGGCGAGCTTGGCCTCGCCTTCGATCGTCACAACATTGGCGACGAGCCGCCCGCCCGGCTTCAGCGCCGCCCAGGCGGCGCCGAACAGCCCTACCTCGGTCAAACCACCGCCGATGAAGACTGCATCTGGCGCCTCGCGGCCGACGAAACCCGCAGGCGCCTCGCCGGTGACCTCGACGGAGAGGCCGCCGAGTTCGAGCTTGTTGCGCCTGATGCGTTCGGCCCGCTCCGGCTTCGCCTCGAAGGCGATAGCGCGGTTGCGCAGGTGGCGCTGGCACCATTCGACCGCGACGGAGCCCGAGCCTCCGCCAACATCCCAGAGCAATTCGCCGCCGCGCGGGGCGAGTGCCGAAATCGTGATCGCGCGGATTTCCGACTTGGTGATCTGCCCGTCATGGGCGAACCACTCCTCGTCGAGCCCCGGCGCCAGCGGCAGGATGCGGGAGTCGCGGGTGGCCGCGACCTCGACCGCGATCAGGTTGAGCGGCACGATATCGTCGAGCGCGAAGGCGTCGGCGCGGGTCTCGCGGATGCGTTCCTGTGGCCCGCCGAGCGATTCCATCACCACGATGCGGCTCGCGCCCATGCCGCGGGCGGTCATCAGTTCGGCGACGGCGCGCGGCGTCGTCTCGTCCCAGGACAGGGCCAGGATGCGGGCCTCCGGCTGCAGATGCGGCACGATCCGGTAGAGCGTGCGGCCATGCAGCGAGACCAGCGCGCATTCCTCCTGCGGCCAGCGCATCCGCGTGCAGGCCATCGAGAAGGAGGAGAGCTGCGGGATGATCCGCATCTCCTCGGCCGGGATCGCCCGGCGGATGCTGTTGCCGATGCCGTAATGGAACGGATCGCTGGTCGCGAGCACGCAGACCTTGCGGCCGCGCTCGGCCAAAATCTGCGGGAGCGCGTTGCGGAAAGGCTGCGGCCAGGGCCGAAGCTCTCCCGGCACGGAGCCGACGAGCGCGATATGCCGCTCGCCGCCGAAGACGATTTCGGCCTCGTTCAGCGCGGCCAGCGCCTCGCGGCTTAAGCCCGTGGCACCGTCCTCGCCGAGACCGATCAGCGCGAGCCAGGGAGCTGGCACCTCGACGCTCGACAGAACACCCGATTCACGCAAAACTGTCGTCATGACCGTCCTCATCCTTGGCGGAACGACTGAAGCTGCTGCGCTTGACCAGCACCTGGCTGATCAGGCTCCCGATATCCGCGCCATTATCTCGCTGGCGGGCCACACCGTCGATCCCCGCCCAACCAATTTGCCGGTTCGCATCGGGGGCTTCGGCGGTGTCGAGGGCTTGAGGCGCTATCTGGTCGAGGAAGGCATCGTCGCCGTCGTCGACGCGACCCATCCCTTCGCCGCGATCATGCCTTTCCATGCCGAGCATGCCTGCAAGGCCGAAGGCGTGCCGCTGCTCGCGATCCGCCGCGATTCCTGGAAGCCGCGTGCCGGCGATCGCTGGAAGTCCGTGCCCGATATCGAGGCCGCCGCACAGGCGCTGGGCGACGCGCCACCGCGCGTCTTCCTCACCGTCGGTCGTCTGGAG
>JAEXUU010000828.1 GCA_023452965.1 Pseudomonadota bacterium
TCGTGGCGCAGCAGCTGGCGGCTGGAGACGTTGACGCTGGCGAAGATCGGCGGCTCGACTTCGAGCGCGGCCTGCCAGGCGGCGAGCTCGCGCGCGGTGCGGTCCATCACATAGACGCCGAGATCGACGATCAGGCCGGTTTCCTCGGCGATGGAAAGGAAGTCCTGCGGCAGCAGGCGGCCTTCGCGCGGATGGTCCCAGCGCATCAGCGCCTCGAAGCCCGCGATGGTCCGGTCCTCCAGCCTCACGATCGGCTGGTACATCACCTGGATCTCGCCGCGCTCGATCGCCCGGCGCAGGTCGCTCTCCAGCGCCAGCCGGTCGTTGCGGTCGTTGCGCATCGCCGGCACGAAGACCTCGACGAGATTACCGCCCTGGTTCTTGGCATGGGCCATGGCGAGTTCGGCATTCTTCAGCGCATCGTCCTTGCGCGCCGTCGGCGTACCGTCGAAGAGCGCGAGCCCGATCGAGGGCGTCAGCACGATCTCGCGCTCGGCGAAGGTTACGGGCGTCGAGACGGCGCGGCGCACCAGCTCGGCAAGGGCGAGGATGCGCTCGGGCTCGCGCTCGGAGACGAGGATCATCGCGAAGATGTCGCCGCCGATGCGGGCCAGCGTGTCTTGTGCCCGCAGCAGCCGGCCGAGGCGGCGCGCCAGCGTCAGCAGGATCGAATCGCCGGCCGAGAAGCCGACGGATTCGTTGACCTGTTTGAAGCGGTCGATGTCGATGACGATGACGGTCGGGCGGATGCTCTCGTCGGCGCGGCAGAAACCGAAGACGGCGGCGAGCCGGTCCTGGAAGAGCTCGCGATTGGGCAGGCCCGTCAGATTGTCGTGCACGGCATCGTGCAGCATCCGCTCCTGGGCGGTGCGCTGCTCGGTGACATCAGCGAGGGTGCCGATGACGCGGATCACCTCGCCATCGGAGCCGATCACGGGGCGGGCCTTCAGGCTGAACCAGTGATAGGCGCCGTTGCCGGCGCGCAGGCGGAAATCGAGCTGCAATTTGCCGCGCCGCTGCTCGATCACCGCATCGAGGGTGACGCGATAGCGGTCGCGATCCGCGACATGCATGTATTCGAGCCAACGCGCAGCCGAGCCTTCGAGCGCGCCCTTAGGTAGGCCGAGCAGGATTTCGGTTTGCGGCGAGACGAAGATCTTGTCGGCCGTGACGTCCCAGTCGAAGACGAGATCGCCCGAGCCGGAGAGAGCGAGCGCTCGCCGCTCGGTGTCCGAGACCAGCCCCTGCGCCAGCGCCCCGCCGGCGAAGGCGTGCTGCACCACGGTGAAGCCGATCAGCAGCACGATCAGGACGAGGCCTCCGATCAGCGCCGGCGGCACGAGGTCGCGGGCGAGCTGGCCGGTCACGGTGAAGCCGGCGGCCGTGACCCACACCAATAGCAGGAACCAGGTCGGGATCAGCATCACCGCCCGCTCATAGCCATGGGTGGCGAGGTGCAGGATCAGCACGAAGCCGATCGCCGCGACGGCTGCGATCGAGATGCGCGCCACACCGGATGCCATCGGCGCATCGACCACGGCGAGGCCGACGAGGCCGGCGAGCCCGAGCATCCAGACCAGGGTGATGTGACTGTAGCGGACATGCCAGCGCGACAGGTTGAGATAGGCGAAGAGGAAGACGAGAAGCGTCGCCGCCAGCACCACCTCGGCGCCGGCGCGATATATTCGCTCGATTGCCGGTGTCAGCGGGAAGATGCGCTGGAAAAAGCCGAAATCGAGCCCGGCATAGGCGAGGACTGCCCAGGCGAGCGCCGCAGCGGCGGGGAAGATCACCGCGCCCTTGACCACGAAGATGATGGTCAGGAACAGCGCGAGCAGGCCGGCGATGCCGATGATGATGCCCTTGTAGAGCGTCAGCCCGTTGGTCTTCTGGCGATAGGCCTCCGGCTCGTAGAGATAGAGCTGCGGCAGGTTCGGCGATTTGAGCTCGGCCACGAAGGTGACGGTCGTGCCGGGGTCGAGCGTGATCTGGAAAACGTCGGCGTCGGGCGAATCCTCGCGTTCCGGCCGCAGGCCCTGGCTCGCGGTGATCGCCTCGATCCGGCGGTCGCCGAGATCGGGCCAGATCACGCCGGAGCCGATCAGCCGGTGGAAGGGCGCGACCAGCAGCCGGTCGATCTGCTCGTCGGAATCATTGGTGAGCGCGAAGACGATCCAGTCCGGCCTTGCGCCGGATTCGCGGGCACGGACCGCGATGCGCCGGACGATGCCGTCCGGGCCCGGCGCGGTCGAGATCTGGATGACGTCGCCGTCGGATTTGTTGCGCTCGACCACGTCGGTGAGGTCGAGCACGGGCACGTCGACCGGGACGCGCTGCGCCTCGACTGCCAGCGCCGGGCGCAGCGCCGTGAGCAGGATCAGCACCAGGAGGCCAGATATGGCGATGCCGAGCCGGAGGAAACGGTGCGTCGATGACAAGGTGGGCTCGGTCTTTCGGGCGGGTCTGAACGTTTAAAATTTATCTGGTCAGTCGTATCGGCCGGGCGTGGCGAGGGCAAGGCAGCCCACGGCGTCTTCCTCAAGCCTTGCGGAGGTCGGCTGCGAGCATCCCGTAGAGCAGATGGTCGGCCCAGACGCCGTTGATCCGCAGATAGCCGCGCGCCTCGCCTTCCCGCTGGAAGCCGACACGCTCGAGCAGCCGGCGGGATGGCGTGTTCTGCGGCAGGCAGGCTGCTTCGACACGATGTAGAGCGAGCTCGGAAAAGGCGAAGCCGAGTGCCCCGCGCACGGCTTCCGTCATATGGCCCTTGCCGGCATGGCGCTCGCCCATCCAGTAGCCGAGCGTGCAGGCTTGGGCGACGCCGCGTCTGACCAAGCCCAGCGTCAGCCCGCCGAGCAGCGCCTCGGTGCGGGCATCGAGCACGAACAGGCAATAGGCTTCGTCGGTCGCGCTCTCGCGGGCAGCGCGCTTCACCCGCAGCCGGAACGAGTTCCGCGTCAGGTCGTCCTCGCTCCAGCCCGGCTCCCAAGGCGTCAGGAAGTCGCGGCTTTCCAGCCGCAGCGCCGCCCAGGCGGAATAGTCATTGGCCAGCGGCGGGCGCAATACGAGGTTCTTGGTCCGGATCAGCGGCCGCGTCGGCGGGTCGGTCGCGAAGCGGAACAGGGCCATGGCGGTCAGGCCGGGCGGGCGAGGGCGGCGCGCAGGGCGTCAGCCGGCGCAAGATCGTCGAGCGGGCCGACAGCCGCCACCGTGGCGTGGCCCTTGAGCAGGCTGCGGCCGGCGGCGCGGACATCGGCGAGGCTCACCGCGTCGAGCCGCCGCGCCAGCTCCTCGCGCGGGATGGCGCGGCCGAAGACCAGCACCTGCCGCGCCATCTGCTCGAGCTTGCCGCCCGGGCTTTCGAGCGAGGCCAGCAGGCCGACTTTCATCTGCGCCCGGGCCCGCGCCATCTCGACCTCGCTGACATCGCGCACCGCCTGCCTGAGGCAGTCGAAGGCGACGTCGACGAGCTCGCCGACATCCTCCGGCGCGGTGCCGGCGCTGATGCCGAAGACGCCGCAATCGGAGAAGGGCCAGTGGAAGGCGTCGATCGCATAGGCGAGGCCGCGGCGCTCGCGCACCTCCTGGAAGAGGCGCGAGGACAGGCCGCCGCCGAGCACGGCCGAGAAGATCTGCAGCGGATAATGCGCCCCGTCCTTGAACGGCTTGCCGGGGAAGCCGAGCACGACATGGACCTGTTCCTCGTCGCCGTCGATGCGCGCCTCGCCGCCACGGTACACGGCGAGGTCGCGGCCCGGCGGAGGCCCGGCCGGGCGCGCCGGCAGCTTGGCCAGCGCCTGCTCGGCGAGCGCCACCAGTTCGGCATGGTCGACCGCGCCGGCGGCAGCCAGCACCATGTTGCCGGCATGGTAGTGCCGCGAGAGATAGGCGCGGATCGCCTCGGGCGTGAAGCTGTTCACTGTCTGCGCCGTGCCGAGGATCGGCCGGCCGAGCGGCTGGTCGGGGAAGGCCGCCTGGAGGAAACGATCGTAGACCAGATCGTCCGGCGTATCCTGGACGGCGCCGATCTCCTGCAGGATGACGCCCTTCTCGCGCGCCAGCTCCTCCTCGGTCAGCGCCGGCTCGGTCAGGATGTCCGCGAGGATGTCGACCGCCAGCGCCAGGTCCTGGCCGAGCACGCGGGCGGTGTAGCAGGTGTACTCGACCGACGTCGCGGCATTGAGATCGCCGCCGACGCTCTCGATCTCCTCGGCGATCTGGCGGGCCGAGCGCCGCGCCGTGCCCTTGAACGCCATATGCTCGAGCAGATGGGCGAGCCCGTGCTCGTGGGGCAGCTCGTCGCGCGCGCCGGCACCGATCCAGATGCCGAGCGAGCCCGTCGCGGCATGGGCCATGTGCTCGGAGACGATGCGCAGCCCCGACGGCAGCGTGGTCAGGCTGACCGCCGGGTCATGCGCGAGGGCTTCTTCCTCGCGCTTGGCTGGCTTCGGCTTGCCGGTCCGGGCGTTGAGCGTCTTCATGCCGCCGCGCTCCGCACCGCTCGTGCGCGTTCGGCGATGAAGCGTTCGAGCTTGCCCTGGTCGTTGGGCAGCAGGCTGGAATGCTCCTTGCGGTCCATCAGGTCGGCGAGATGGGCCGGAAGCGCCGGCCGCACGCCGCTCGCTGCCTCGACAGCGTCAGGGAACTTGGCCGGGTGCGCCGTGCCGAGCGCGACGACCGGCGTCGCAGGATCGACTTTCAGCGCTGCGCGGGCGGCGCGCACGCCGATCGCGCTGTGCGGATCGAGCAGGTAGCCGGCATCGCGCCAGGTCGCGCCGATCTCGGCGGCGGTCGCGGCCTCGTCGATCGCGACGGCGTCGAAGTCGGCCCTGATCCGCGCGAGCGGGCCGGCGGCGATCTCGAAGCGACCGGACTGCTGCAGCGACTGCATCAGCCGGCGCACGGCTTCGCTGTCGCGCTCATGTGCTTCGAACAGAAGTCGTTCGAAATTCGAGGAGATCTGGATGTCCATCGAGGGCGAGCTCGTGGCGCTGACGCCGCGCATCTCGTAGACGCCGGTCTCGAGCGTCCGGGCCAGGATATCGTTGCTGTTGGTGCCGATAGCCAGCCGCCCGATCGGCAGACCCATCTGCTTGGCGATCCAGCCGGCGAGCACGTCGCCGAAATTGCCGGTCGGAACGGCGAATGAAACCGGCCGATGTGGGCTGCCGAGCGCGCTCGCGGCAGTGAAGTAATACACCACCTGCGCCGCGATCCTTGCCCAGTTGATCGAGTTGACGCCGGAGAGGCGCAGCTCGTCGCGGAAGCGGTGATGGTTGAAGAGCGCCTTCACCAGGTTCTGGCAGTCGTCGAAAGTGCCTTCGACCGCGATGGCGTGGACGTTGGCGGCATCGACCGTGGTCATCTGCCGGCGCTGAACGTCCGAGACGCGGCCCTCCGGGTAGAGGATGAAGATGTCGACCCGTTCCAGGCCCTTGAAGGCGTCGATTGCGGCGCCGCCGGTGTCGCCCGAGGTCGCGCCGACGATGGTGGCGCGCTCGCCGCGTTGGGCGAGGACATGGTCCATCAGGCGCCCGAGCAACTGCATCGCCACGTCCTTGAAGGCGAGCGTCGGGCCGTGGAAGAGTTACAGCGAGAACAGGTTGTCGCCCAGCTGGACCAGCGGGCAGACGGCCGGGTGCCGGAAGCTGGCATAGGCCTCGCCGATCATCGTCTTCAGCGCGCTGCTCTCGATGTCGCCATCGGCGAGGGCACCGACGACCTGCTCTGCGACGCTCGCATAGGGTTTGCCGGCGAAGCCCGCGATCTCCGCCGCCGAGAAGCGCGGCAGGGCCTTCGGCAGGTAGAGGCCGCCATCGCGGGCAAGCCCGGCGAGAAGAGCATCGGCAAAGGAGAGCGAGGGCGCATCGCCCCGGGTCGAGATATGCAGCACGACGGTTCCGTTTCGAGGTTGTGCCTGATCCTATAGGCCCGTTGGCGGGGGAGGGCAAAAGCAAAGGCCGACGGGTGGAGGCTCGAGGCCTGCGCCGCACGCCTAGCCGGCTTGCCGCCGCCTGCGATTCTGCCATGCGAAGACGGCGAACACACCCACCAGGGTCAGCGCCAGCCCGAACCAGGTGACGGCATATTGCAAGTGGTTGTCTGGGATGCGGGCGATCAGCTCCTTGACGTCGACGCCGGCCGGCGGGGTCATGCCGTCGCCGCTGCGCTCGGCCTCGAGATAGAACGGCGCGCTCGGCAGCCCCAGCGAGGCGGCGATCGCGACCGGATCTCGGGTGTAGAACTCGCGCTGTCCCGGCACGTCCGCCGGGGTGAAGCTGTTGCGAGCCTCCGGCGCGCGTAGGAAGCCCACGACGGTCGCGGGGCCGCTGGTCGGGGTGATGCCGGCATAGCGGCCTTCCGGAACGAAGCCGCGATTGACCAGGATGGTGCCGCCGTCTTCCAGGCGAAACCCCTGGAAGACCCAGCGTCCGAAGCCGGAAAGCTGGCGCGTGCCCGGCGGACCGGCGGCGATGGTCGTGCGCACCCCGGCGATGCCGTTGTCGAGATAGGTGCCCCTGGCTTCGACGCGCTGCAGGTCGAGGCGGCTCGGGTCGAGTTTCGGCCATTCGGCGGCTGGCGGCATGGTGGAGGGCGGGGCACCCGCCTGCGCCTGCAGCCGCGCGATGAATGCGTGCTTCTCGCCCATGCGCTGGAGCTGCCAGCTGCCGAGCAGGCAGAGCACGCCGACACCGATGACGGTGAGCAGCGTAGGCAGCAGCAGCTTCTGGCGCGACGGGGAGGCGGTGGTGGGCATGCTCACTTCTTCATCCTGCCTTCCTGCGCACGGTTCACATATTGCAGCGCGACCGCGATGCCCTTCATCGGCCGCAGCAGGCCAAGACAGGTGACGAGCGCGAGCGGCAGCCAGAGCGCAAGATGCAGCCAGATCGGCGGTTCGTAGGCGATCTCGACATAGAGCGCGAGGCCGAGCACGAAGAAGCCTGCGATCAGCATGATGAACACCGCCGGCCCGTCGGCGGAATCGGCAAAGGCGAAATCGAGGCCGCAGGCCGAGCAGCGCGGCCTGAGCTTCAGATAGCCGTCGAAGAGCTTGCCTTCGCCGCAACGCGGGCAGCGGCCGGCGAGGCCGGTCGAAAACGGCGAGGGGCAGGCAGGGTGCGGCTCTGTCATGCGCTTCTCCTCAAACGGAAAGGGCGGCCTCGCGGCCGCCCCTCGGGATCTGCGACCGCGACCGGTCTCGTATCAGTGGGCGGCCGGCGTACCGGAACCCCAGACGTAGATCGCGGCGAACAGGAACAGCCAGACCACGTCGACGAAATGCCAGTACCAGGCGGCGAACTCGAAGCCGAGGTGCTGGTTCGGCTTGAAGTGGCCGAGATAGACCCGGTACAGGCAGATCGCCAGGAAGATCGTGCCGATGATGACGTGGAAACCGTGGAAGCCGGTCGCCATGTAGAAGGTCGCGCCGTAGATGTTGCCGGCGAAGGCGAAGGAGGCGTGCGCGTACTCGTAGCCCTGGACGATGGTGAACATGCCACCGAGGATCAGGGTCAGCCAGAGCGCCTGCTTCAGCCCGGCGCGATCGTTCTGGATCAGCGCGTAGTGCGCCCAGGTGACGGTGGTGCCGGAGGTCAGCAGGATCAGCGTGTTGAGCAGCGGCAGGTGCCAGGGGTCGAAGGTCTCGATGCCCTTCGGCGGCCAGTGACCGCCGGTGAACTCGGCGCGGGCGTACTGGATGTGCTCGCCGGTGAACAGGCTGGCGTCGAAGAAGGCCCAGAACCAGGCGACGAAGAACATCACCTCGGAGGCGATGAACATCAGCATGCCGTAGCGGTGATGGATCTGCACGACGCGGGTGTGGTGGCCCTCATGCTCGGCCTCGCGCACGACGTCCATCCACCAGGCCAGCATGGTGTAGAGCACGCCCAGCAGGCCAGCGCCGAAGACCAACGGGCCGAGCTGCATGCCGGCGACCGGCATGTGCTTCATCCACATCACGGCGCCGATCGCCATGATCGTCGCGCTCATCGAGCCGACAAGCGGCCACGGGCTCGGATCGACGAGGTGGTAGTCGTGGTTCTTGGTATGGGCCTCGGCCATCGTGGTCTCCGCGTCCGATAGAAGTGCAGCGCGCTGGCTTGCTGCTTATAGGCTTGATTTGGCGGCGTCACCCTTGCTTTCCGCGACCGGTTGCCCGGACTTCGACGGGAAGTAGGTGTACGACAGGGTGATCGACTTCAGGCTCGCGAGCTCGCGGTTCGCCTCGATTTCGGGGTCGATATAGAACACGACCGGCGCCTCGATGCTTTCGCCGGGCTGCAGCGTGTTCTCCGTGAAGCAGAAGCACTGGATCTTGACGAAATGCGCCGCCGCCTGGGACGGCTGGACGTTGTAGGTCGCGATCCCGGTTGCGGGTCGGGACGAGGTGTTGGTGATCTTGTAGAACACCGTCTGCGTCTCGCCGACACGCGCGGTGATCTCGGTCTGCTCGGCGTCGAAGCGCCAGCCCAGGGCAGGGGAGACATTGGCGTCGAAGCGCACCGCGATCGTCCGGTCGATGACGCGGCTCGCGCCGGCGGTGCCGACCATCGGCGTGCCGCCGAAGCCGGTCGCCTTGCAGAACATGTCGTAGAGCGGCACGGCGGCGAAGGAGAGCCCGGTCATGCCCAGCACGACGCCGCTGCAGATCAGCACGATGCGGCGGTTCTTGGCGGAAGCGTCTGTCATCGCATCACAGCGGACGGTTGAGGATCGCCGGGCCGGTCTTGGCCAGGGTCACCACGAAGAAGAACAGGACGAGGCCCGCGAGCACGAGCGCGAGCGCGATCGAGCGACGATTGCGCCTTGCCATGTCCTCCGGCGAGAAGGGCGCCGGCGGCTCGGGCTTCGAAGGCGCGGGCTGGTGTTGTGGCTTCTCGCTCATCACAGCACCTTGGGCAGGGCCCACATCAGGCCGAGTCCGTTCTCTGCCAGCAGAACGGCGAAGAGCAGGAAGAGGTAGAGGATCGAGAAGCCGAAGAGCTGATAGGCCGCCTTGTAGGCCGCGTCGCCTTCGGTGACCTTCAGGACGCGCAGCGAGAGCGCGATCATCATCAGCCCGGTCACGACCGAGACGATGAGATAGATCGCGCCGCCGAAGCCCATCAGCGCCGGCAGCACCGCGACTGGAGCGAGCGCGAAGGTATAGGCGACGATCTGGCGCCGGGTGGCGGCAGGGCCGGCGACGTTGGGCAGCATCGGGATGCCGGCGCGGGCGTAGTCGCCAGACTTGACCAGCGCCAGTGCCCAGAAATGCGGCGGCGTCCACAGGAAGATGATGGCGAAGAGGACGATCGAGGTGATGCCGAAATCGCCGGTCACCACGGCCTCGCCGATCATCGGCGGGAAAGCGCCGGCCGCACCGCCGATGACGATGTTCTGCGGCGTCGCCCGCTTCAGCCACATCGAATAGATGACGGCGTAGAAGAAGAGGGTGAAGGCAAGCATCGCCGCCGAGAGCAGGTTGGCGACGAGGCCGAGTACCAGCACCGAGCCGACCGAGAGCGTGAGCCCGAAGGCGAGAGCCTCCGAAGGCAGGATGCGCCCGGCCGGGATCGGCCGGTTGGCGGTGCGCGTCATCACGGCGTCGATATCGGCATCCCACCACATGTTGAGGCAGCCCGACGCGCCGGCGCCGACCGAGATCGCGAGCAGGGCGGCAAAGCCGATGATCGGGTTCACCGAGCCGGGCGCTGCGACCATGCCGCCGAGCGCCGTCACGATGACGAGGAACATCACGCGCGGCTTCAGCAGCGCGAAATAGTCACCGGCCTCCCCGGTGGAGGTCGGAGCGGCGCCATCACGGTGCGGGGCGATCTGATCGAACGCAGCAGACATCGGTACTTGGTCTTCGTCTCGTCTCTAGGGGGGCCACAGCGGGCCGTGAACTTCACAACTCTGGGGGCTGGGCGCCGCCCGCCGCCGGAAAGCCCCTTCAAGGCTCTCGGGAGAAGGGGGGGGGGGGGGGGG
>JAEXUU010000842.1 GCA_023452965.1 Pseudomonadota bacterium
GCGTGATGTACCTCGTGCTCTACGGCGTGGTCTCCTTCCATGACGGCTTCGTGCCCGGCGTGAAGGCCTTCACCGCGGCGGTGCTCGGCGGCATCGGCTCGCTGCCCGGGGCAGTGCTCGGCGGGCTGTTGATCGGCCTGATCGAAGTGATGTGGTCGGCCTATTTCACCATCGACTACAAGGACGTCGCGGCCTTCTGCATCCTGGCGGTCGTCCTGGTGTTCATGCCTTCCGGCATCCTCGGCCGGCCCGAAGTCGAGAAGGTCTGACGCCATGGCCATGGACGCAACGACGCCGGCCAAGCGCCAGGCCGACATGATGGCGGCCCTGAAGGAGGCAGCCTTCGCCGGCCTGATCACGCTGGGCCTCTGCATCCCGATCATCTCCTGGGGCACCCGCCAGAACATCGAGAACCAGCTCGTCCTCGATCCGCGCTGGGACACGGTCGCCTGGGCCGTCGCGATCGTCTTCGTCGGGCGCTTCCTGATGGCGCTGCGCCAGCAGACGCGAGATCCGAACAAGCCGGCGGTCCGCCTCCTGCCGCATGGCACGATCGGCTTCTTCCAGCGTCATTCCGGGCTCTTCTCGCTGTTCGGTCTCGGCTTCCTGCTGGTCTTCCCGATCATCGCGATCACGCTCGCCGGCTGGGGCGGGGCGCTGAAATGGATCGACAATTTCGGCGTCCAGATCCTGATCTACGTGATGCTCGGCTGGGGGCTGAATATCGTCGTCGGCCTCGCCGGCCTGCTCGATCTCGGCTATGTCGCCTTCTACGCGGTCGGTGCCTATTCCTACGCGCTGCTGGCCAAGAATTTCGGCCTGTCCTTCTGGATCCTGCTGCCGCTCTCGGGGATCCTCGCCGCCTTCTGGGGCATGCTGCTCGGCTTCCCCGTCCTGCGGCTGCGCGGCGACTATCTCGCCATCGTGACGCTCGCCTTCGGCGAAATCATCCGCCTCGTCCTGGTCAACTGGACGGATTTCTCGAACGGCTATGCCGGCATCTCCGGCATTCCACGGCCGACCTTCTTCGGCATCCCGTTCACCGCTGCCGATAACGGCTTTGCGGCGGTGTTCGGGCTGGAATTCACGCCGCTCTACCGGACGATCTTCCTCTTTTACGTCATCCTCTGTCTGGCACTGCTCACCGCCTTCGTCAGCCTGAGGCTCCGGCGCCTGCCGGTCGGGCGGGCCTGGGAGGCGCTGCGCGAGGACGAGATCGCCTGCCGCTCGCTCGGCATCAACACCACCAACACCAAGCTGACGGCGTTCTCGCTCGGCGCGATGTTCGGCGGCTTCGCCGGCTCCTTCTTCGCGGCGCGGCAGGGCTTCATCAGCCCCGAATCCTTCGTGTTCATGGAATCGGCGATCATCCTCGCCATCGTCGTGCTCGGCGGCATGGGCTCGCTCTGGGGCTGCGCCATCGCGGCGACCGCGATGATCGGCGGCACCGAGCTTCTGCGCGAGCTCGACTTCCTGAAGCAGATCTTCGGCAATGATTTCGACCCGACCAAGTACCGCATGCTGATCTTCGGCCTCGCCATGGTGGTGATCATGATCTGGAAGCCGCGCGGGCTGATCTCGACGCGCGAACCGACGGCCTTCCTCAAGGAGAAGAAGGCGATCTCGGCCGACATGGTCCAGGAAGGGCACGGCTGATGAGCGAGGCGATCACCCTGCTCAAGGTCGAGCACCTGACGATGCGCTTCGGCGGCCTGACCGCCGTCAACGACCTATCCTTCGAGGCGCGCACCGGCGAGATCACCGCGCTGATCGGCCCCAACGGGGCCGGCAAGACCACGGTGTTCAACTGCATCACCGGCTTCTACAAGCCGACCGAGGGTCGGATGGCGCTGATCCATCCGCTGCCCGACACCGACCAGCTGATCGCCGACACGACCCAGCGCGGCGTCTCCTCGATCAACCGGGCCTCCGTCCACCTGCTCGAGCGGATGCCGGATTTCCGCATCGCCTGGGAAGCGAAGATCGCCCGCACCTTCCAGAACATTCGCCTGTTCAGCGGCATGACGGTGCTGGAGAACCTTCTGGTCGCGCAGCACAACCCGCTGATGATCGCCTCGGGCTTCACCTTCCTCGGGGTGCTCGGCATCGGCGGCTACAAGGCGCGCGAGAAGCAGGCGGTCGAGAAGGCCAAGTTCTGGCTCGAGAAGATCAACCTGATCCACCGCGCCGACGATCCCGCCGGCGATCTGCCCTATGGCGACCAGCGCCGGCTCGAGATCGCCCGCGCGATGTGCACCGACCCGGTGCTGCTCTGCCTCGACGAGCCGGCCGCCGGCCTCAACCCGCGGGAAAGCCTCGAACTCAACAACCTCCTGCTGTCGATCCGGGGCGATCTCGGCACGGCGCTGCTCCTGATCGAACACGACATGTCGGTGGTGATGGAAATCTCGGACCATGTCGTGGTGCTCGACTACGGCACCAAGATCGCCGACGGCACGCCGCAGGAAATCCAGGCGGACCCGAAGGTCATCGCCGCCTATCTCGGGGTCGACGACGAAGAGGTCGCGGCCGTGGAAGCGGAGGTCGGCCTATGAGCGAGGCACAGCCGTTGCTGCGCGTTCGCGGCGTCAAGACCTTCTACGGCAAGATCATCGCGCTGAAGGGCGTCGACATCGACGTCAACCAGGGCGAGATCGTCACGATGATCGGCGCCAACGGCGCCGGCAAGTCGACGCTGATGATGACGATCTTCGGCAATCCGCAGGCCCGAGAGGGCACCGTGACCTATGACGGGCGCGACATCACCAGGATGCCGAGCCACGAGATCGCCCGCCTCGGCATCGCCCAGTCGCCGGAAGGGCGACGGATCTTCCCGCGCATGACCGTGCTGGAGAATCTGCAGATGGGCGCCTCCGTCGCGGGGCTCCAGCATTTCGAGGAAGACCTCGAGAAGATGTGCACGCTCTTCCCGCGGGTGAAGGAGCGGCTGCAGCAGCGTGGCGGCACGCTTTCGGGCGGCGAGCAGCAGATGGTGGCGATCGCGCGCGCGCTGATGGCGCGGCCGAAGCTGCTCCTGCTCGACGAGCCCTCGCTCGGCCTCGCGCCGCTGATCGTCAAGCAGATCTTCGAGGCGATCGCCGAGCTCAACCGCAGCCAGGGGCTCACCGTCTTCCTGGTCGAGCAGAACGCCTTCCATGCGCTGAAGCTCGCCCATCGCGGCTATGTCATGGTCAACGGCGTCATCACAATGAGCGGTTCCGGCAAGGAGCTTCTGGCCAATCCGCAGGTGCGCGCGGCCTATCTCGAAGGCGGGCGGCATTGATGGTGTCGGTTTGGAGCGGCGCAGTCTGGAACGGAGTGCGATGATGCAGGGCATCCTCTACGAAGAGCCGACGATCTGGCTGTTCCTCCTCGTCACGGTAGTGATGGGGGGCTGGGCCGCCTGGATGACGGGGCGGGCGGTGGCGATCACCTGGCGGCCGTTCCTGCAACTGGTGCTCTACACGCTGGTTCTCGGCCTGGTGATCCGCTTCATCCATTTCGCCCTGTTCGAGGCGACCTTGCTGACGCTCCACTACTATCTGGTCGATACGCTGGTGCTGTTCGCATTCGGCCTCGCGGGCTGGCGCTACAACCGCACGCGGCAGATGACGACGCAGTATCGCTGGCTCTACGAGCGCACCGGCCCCTTCACCTGGAAGGCCCGGGAAAGCGCCTGAAAGGGGCAAAAACCACCACGAAAGTTCACGTCCTTGCCGCGTGACAGCATCCTGAAAAAGCGCAAGACTGCGCTTCACGGTGGCACCACGCGCCGAGACGGGCCGGCCCCTGGCCGACCCGTTCAATAGAAAGACAGGGGAGTCACGAGACATGAAGAAACTGCTCTTGGGCGGAATCGCCCTTGGCGCGGTCCTCGCCTTTTCCGGCGTTGCGAATGCGCAGATCAAGCTCGGCGTCGGCGGCCCGCTGACCGGCCCGAACGCGGCCTTCGGGGCGCAGCTGAAGAACGGCGCCGAGCAGGCGGTGGAGGACATCAACGCGGCCGGCGGCGTGCTCGGCCAGAAGATCACGATCTCGCTCGGTGACGACGTTTCCGATCCGAAGCAGGGCGTCTCGGTCGCCAACAAGTTCGTCGGCGATGGCGTGAAATGGGTGCTCGGCCACTTCAACTCCGGCGTCACCATGCCGGCGTCCGAGGTCTATGCCGAGAACGGCATCCTGATGATCAGCCCTTCGGCGACCAACCCGAAGATCACCGAGCGCGGCCTCTGGAACGTCTTCCGGACCTGCGGTCGTGACGATCAGCAGGGCGGCGTAGCGGCCGAGTACATCGCCAAGACGCTGAAGGACAAGAAGAGCGCGATCGTCCACGACAAGACCACCTATGGCCAGGGCCTCGCCGACGAGACCCGCAAGGGCCTGACCAAGGCCGGCGTCAAGGACGTGCTCTATGAAGGCGTCAACGCCGGCGAGAAGGACTTCTCGGCGCTGATCTCGAAGCTGAAGTCGGTCGGTGCGGACTACCTCTACTGGGGCGGCCTGCACACCGAAGGCGGCCTGATCGTCCGCCAGATGCGCGACCAGGGCCTGAAGACCGTGCTGATCTCGGGCGACGGCATCACCACCGACGAGTTCGCCACGATCGGCGGCCCCGGTGTCGAGGGCACGCTGATGACCTTCCCGCCGGACCCGCAGAAGCGTCCGGAGGCGGCTGCCGTCCTCAAGAAGTTCGAGGCGCGCAAGTTCAAGCCGGAAGCCTACACCCTGTACAGCTACGCCGCCGTGCAGATCATGGCCGAAGGTGCCAAGCGCGCGAACTCGACCGATCCCAAGAAGATCGCCGCGGCCCTGCAGGGTGGCGCGCCGGTCGACACGGTGATCGGTAAGCTCGGCTTCGACAAGAAGGGCGACATCACCCGCCCGGACTACACGATCTACACCTGGAAGAAGGGCGCCGACGG
>JAEXUU010000597.1 GCA_023452965.1 Pseudomonadota bacterium
GCCCAGCCCGATGACCACGCCCATTGGAAATTATAGCCGCCGAGCCAGCCGGTCACGTCGACGACTTCACCGATGAAGTAGAGGCCGTCGACAGTTCTCGCCTCCATCGTCCGGGAGTTCATGCCGGCCGTATCGACCCCGCCGAGTGTCACCTCTGCGGTCCGGTACCCCTCCGATCCGCTCGGCAGGATCTCCCAGCCTTGGACAATGGACGCGATCGCGGCGAGCCTCTTGTCGCTCGCATCGCCGATCGGTCCTGCCCAGCCGTGAGCATCGGCGAGATAGGCCGCCAGGCGCTTCGGCAGGATATCACCGAGCGTGTTCGCTGTGCTTCTGCGGCCGTTTTCCTGTCTGGAGGCGCGCAAGGACCCGAAAATGTCATGCTCGGGCAGGAACGCGATCCGGATCGGCTGGCTCTTCCGCCAGTAGGACGAGATCTGCAGGATCGCCGGGCCGGAAAGCCCGCGATGCGTGAATAGCAGGGCCTCGTCGAACGAGGTCTTGCCGCAGGAGACGCGCGCATCGGCGGCGACGCCGGCGATCTCGCGAAATCCGGCAAGGACGTCCTCGCCGAAGGTCAGGGGCACCAGAGCCGGGCGCGTTTCCGTCACCGCCAGGCCGAACTGGCTGGCGATCTGATAGCCCAGGCCCGTCGCCCCCATCTTCGGGATGGATTTGCCGCCACAGGCCACAACGAAGTGCCGGCATCGGATCTCTGCAGCGCCGTTCCCCCCGAGCCTGACCGCAAATCCGTCGTCAATCCGCTCCACGCCTTCCAGAGTGGTTCCGAGACGCAGTTCGCAGCCGGCCTGCGCCATCTCGCCCGTCAGCATCGTGATGATCTGCTTGGCGGAATCGTCGCAGAACAGCTGGCCGAGCGTCTTCTCGTGATAGGCGATGCCGTGCTTTTCGACCAAGGCGACGAAATCGTGCTGCGTGTAACGGCCCAGCGCCGACTTGGCGAAATGCGGGTTTTTCGACAGGAAATTGCGGGCGCTGGTGCCGATATTGGTGAAGTTGCAGCGGCCGCCGCCGGAAATCCTGATCTTCTCGCCCGGGGCCTTGGCATGGTCGACGACGAGGACGCGTCCGCCGCGCGCGGCGGCATGGATCGCGCACATCATTCCGGCGGCACCAGCGCCCAGGACGACAGTGTCGAAATGCGCGGTCGACATCGGATGCTGCTAACCCCAGAACGGCCCGTGCGGGCAGTGCGCAGCGCATGGATCGCCGCCTCGCTGAACTCGGCCTCGGGTAAATCATCAGCAGCTGCCCATCAACCAGTCAGGCCACGGTCGAGCGATTTGTCGCGCCGTTGCGATCTGGAGAGGGCGAGGTTGAAGTGGCGGGGCTGATGGGGATATGGCGTAGCGCGATCAAGAAGGATGGCAGCACGATGACAGCGCAGGAAGCGCAGATGCGAGGCGCGCGCGCTTGTGCCGGCGTTGTGCTCTACCAGCCGGATGCCGCATTGCTTGCGCGGCAGGCGGAGGGGCTGCACGGGCATACCCTCTTCGTCTTCGCCAACGGGTCGGTGGAGACCGAGGCGCTGGCAGCCTTGGCTCCGACGCAGTTGCGCCTGATCTCCAGCGCGGAGAATGTCGGCCTGGGGCAGGGCCTAAACGCGGTGATGCAGGCCGCCGCCGCGGAAGGTTTCAGCCACATCATGCTGCTCGACCAGGACAGCGAGCCGCCTGCGGGCCTGCTCGACACCCTGGCCGCGCGCTGCCTTGCTCTCGAGGGGCGGGGCGAGAAGATCGCCGTCCTGGCCCCGCGCCTCGTGCCGCCTCAGGAAGGCTTCTACAAGCCGATCCGCTATGAGTGGCGCGGGCCGGCGCGCGCGGATGGCCTGGCCCCCCTCGATTTCGCGCCGACCTCCGGCTCGCTCGTCAGCGTCGCCGCCTTCGGGGCGGCCGGCCCCTTCCGGGATGATTTCTTCATTGCCGGGCTCGATGTCGAATGGGGCTTTCGGGCCTGGGCGCACGGCTGGGGATCTTACCTCGCGAGCGATCTTGCCATGCCGCACCGCTGGGGCGAGGCGGTGAGCGAGGAAGAGCTGGGTAAGCCGCAGATTCTGCGGCATTCAAATCTGCGCAACTACTATTATGCAAGGAACGTGGTCGCCACCGCCGGACTTCCACATGTGCCGTGGCGCTGGCGCATCAAGTCATGCACAGCGCTCGCGGTCCAGATTGGGCTGCTGGCGTTGAAAGGTGCGCGTGGCTCCCTGAAGGCGGTCGGCATGGGCCTAGCCGACGGTCTCAGAGGGCGGCGGGGACCTGCGCCAGCGGGCCTCGAATAACGCAAACCGCTCTACGCCGGGCCAAACCACTTTTCCGCGCCGAGCAATCAGAGCTGGACAATCAATCATTACGGCCGATGCCGGCATACGCGAAACCGAGCGCCTTCATTTCCGCAGGGCGATAGACGTTTCTCAGGTCCACGACGATCGGGCTCTTGAGCGCTAACTTCACCCGCTTGAGGTCGAGCGCCCGGAAGGCATTCCATTCGGTAATCAGCACAAGAGCGTCGGCGCCTTCGAGGCAGTCATACGCATTCTCGGCAAACGCGATATCGGGCAGAAGTGGCCGCGCTTGATCCATGGCCTCGGGGTCATAGGCAACGATCTGCGCCCCTGAATTCTGTAGCATCGGAATGATATCCAGAGAGGGGGCATCACGCATATCGTCCGTGTTGGGCTTGAATGCCAAGCCGAGGACCGCGATTCGCTTGCCTACGACGGATCCGCCGCAGGCCGCGATCACCTTCTGGGCCATGCGCTTCTTGCGGGCGTCGTTGACAGCGACAACAGTCTCGATCAGCCGCACGGGGCTCTCGCTCTCCTGCGCCGTCTTCACCAGCGCGAGCGTGTCCTTGGGGAAGCATGATCCACCATAGCCCGGGCCTGCGTGGAGAAACTTCGATCCTATCCGGTTATCCAGGCCAATGCCGCGAGCGACATCCTGAACGTCTGCATCAACCACCTCGCAAAGATCCGCGATCTCGTTGATGAAGGTGATCTTCATCGCCAGGAACGCGTTGGCCGCGTATTTGATCAGTTCCGACGTCCGGCGTGAAACAACGACGAGCGGCCCCTGATTGAGGTAAAGCGGACGGTAGATTTCCGTCATCACTTTGCGCGCGCGCTCGTCTTCTGTGCCGATGACGATCCGGTCGGGACGGCGAAAATCTTCGATCGCTGCGCCCTCACGCAAGAACTCCGGGTTCGACACGACGCTGATCGAAGATCCAGGCCGGACCTCAGCAACGATTCGCTCGACCTCATCACCCGTTCCAACGGGCACGGTCGACTTCGTGACGATGACGGCACCGTCAGGCGCCACCTCGGCGATCTCACGGGCCGCCGCGTAGACGTAACTGAGATCGGCGTGCCCGTCTCCGCGCCGTGTCGGCGTCCCTACCGCGATGAAGATCGCGTCCGCATCGCGCGAAGCCGCGGCCAGATCGGTGGTAAACGAAAGCCGGCCCGCCTTGCTGTTCTCCTCGAGCATGGCCTCGAGTCCGGGCTCGAAAATCGGGACCTCGCCCGCCCTCAGACGCTCGATCTTCGCTGCGTCCTTGTCGACGCAGACGACATCGTGCCCGAAGTCAGCGAAGCAGACACCGGACACAAGACCGACATAGCCGGATCCGACCATAACGAGGCGCATTCAAAGTCTCCTCATCGCCGCAATCCGGTTTCGAAAGCGATACATCCGTGCGGCAACGCCGCCTTACCATCGACGCGCGCCGCGGCAAACCGTAACAGCCACTTGGCCGAAGGTGTCGTATCTGAATTTGTGAGACCGCAGTGACATCCATAGGTCCGGTGCTGCGGCCAGGAGCGTATTGAGTGCTTGACAGATCAGGAGCCGGCTGTTTCTTGCGCCCGCAATTATAACGGTTCCGATCAGTGCCCGACCTTGTGGAGCGACACGGCGTGCCCTTGAAATTTCTCGTCACTGGTGGGGCCGGCTTCATCGGTTCCGCGGTTGTCCGTAAGCTGATCGCCGAGACCCAGCACAGGGCCTGTGTCGTCGACAAGTTGACCTATGCCGGCAACCTTGCCTCGCTGGCGCCCGTCTCCGGCAGCAACCGCTACCGTTTCGAGCAGGCCGATATCGGCGATGGCGAGCGCATGCGTGCCATCTTCGCCGAGTTCGATCCCGACATCGTCATGCATCTGGCTGCCGAGAGCCATGTCGATCGTTCGATCGACGGACCGGGCGACTTCATCCAGACCAATATCGTCGGGACCTTCGCGTTGCTGCAGGAGGCGCTGCGTCATTGGCGCGGGCTCGGCGAAGCGCGCAAGGCGGCCTTCCGCTTCCATCACATCTCGACGGACGAGGTCTTCGGTTCGCTGGGCGATGAGGGCTTCTTCCGTGAGGATACGGCCTATCAGCCGAATTCGCCCTATTCGGCCTCGAAGGCGGCTTCCGACCATCTCGTCCGCGCCTGGCATCACACCTATGGCCTGCCGACGCTGATGACCAATTGCTCGAACAATTACGGGCCCTATCACTTCCCCGAGAAGCTGATCCCGCTGATGATCATCAACGCACTCGAGGGCAAGAAGCTCCCGGTTTACGGGAATGGCATGAATGTGCGCGACTGGCTCTATGTCGACGACCATGCCGATGCGCTTTTGACCGTGGCGCAGGCAGGGGTCATCGGTGAGACCTACAACATCGGCGGCCACAACGAGAAGGCCAATATCGAGGTGGTGAAGGGCATCTGTGCCATTCTCGACGAGTTGCGGCCCGATCCGGCTGGCCCCCATGAGCGGCTCATCTCCTATGTCACCGACCGTCCGGGCCATGATGCGCGCTATGCCATCGATGCTGGCAAGATCGGCCGCGAACTCGGCTGGACCCCGAAGGAGACCTTCGAGACGGGCCTTCGTCGCACTGTCGAATGGTATCTCGCCAATGCCGGCTGGTGGGGCGACATTCGTTCGGGCGTCTATCGCGGCGAGCGCCTAGGCGCTGCCTGAACCGAACTGGACGAGACAATGCTCAACGTCGAAGCGACAGCCATCCCGGCCGTCAAGATCATCACGCCGAAGAAGCACGGCGATCATCGCGGCTTCTTCTCCGAGGCCTACAGCCAATCCGGCATGGCGGAGGCAGGCATCGATCTCGTCTTCGTGCAGGACAACCACTCGCTGTCGGCGCAGGTCGGCACGCTGCGCGGCCTGCATTTCCAGTCGGCTCCCTTTGCGCAGGACAAGCTCGTGCGGGTTACGAAGGGGCGCATCCTCGATGTCGCCGTCGATCTGCGCGCCTCGTCTCCGACTTTCGGGCAGCACGTGGCAGCCGAACTGTCCGCGGAGAACTGGCGCCAGCTCCTGGTTCCGATCGGTTTCGCGCATGGCTTCGTCACGCTCGAGCCGGATACCGAGGTGCTCTACAAGGTGACGGCGCCCTACGGTCCCGCAAACGACCATGGCCTCGCCTTCGACGATCCGGCGCTCGGCATCGACTGGCGGCTGCCACATGACGAGCTCGTGCTGTCGGACAAGGACCGCAAGCATCCACGCCTTGCCGATCTGCCACGTTATTTCGACTGAACCGCCATGCGCATCTCCGTGACGGGCCAGTCGGGGCAGGTCGTACTCTCCATGCTCGAGCGCGCGCCGGAAGGTGTGAGCGTCACTGCGCTCGGCCGCCCCGAACTCGATCTCGAACAGCTCGGCACGATCGCGCCAGCTATCGTAGCCAGCCGGCCTGACGTCGTCGTCAACGCAGCGGCCTTCACGGCCGTCGACCTCGCCGAGAGTGAGGAGGGGACGGCGCGGCTGGTCAATGGCGCGGCGGCCGGCGAAGTCGCCAAGGCTGCGGCGATACTCGGGGTCCCTGTCATCCAGATCTCGACCGATTACGTCTTCGACGGCAGCCTCGACCGCCCCTATCGCGAGGATGATCAGGTCAGCCCGATCTCGGCCTATGGTCGCAGCAAGCTCGAAGGCGAGCGCGCCGTCGCCGCCGCGACGGCCAATCACGCGATCCTGCGTACGGCCTGGGTCTACAGCCCGTTCGGGAAGAATTTCGTCAGGACCATGCTGCGGCTCGCCGAAACCCGCGCCGAGGTTGGTGTCGTCGCGGACCAGGCAGGCTCGCCGACCAGCGCGCTCGACATCGCCGACGCGGTCTTCGCCGTCGCCCGCAACCTCGTCGCGCGACCGCTGGACGAAAGCCTGCGCGGCGTCTTCAACATGGGCGCGCAAGGCGAGGC
>JAEXUU010000451.1 GCA_023452965.1 Pseudomonadota bacterium
CATACGCGCCTCCCATTCAGCAACAATCGAGTCATCCCGGGCGACCGAAGGGAGACCCGGGATCCATGCCGGGACGCCACCCGGCAATGCTCAGGCATGGGTCCCGGGTCTCCGTTGCGCTGCGCCCGGGATGACTGGCGCATTTTTGGAGGCAAAGGATGGATCATCATCGCTTCAGCCTCGGATTGACCTGGTCGCGGACCTGGTCGCCGACGAGGTTGATCGCGACGATCAGCAGGATCAGGGCAAGGCCCGGATAGATCGAGATCCAGTAGCGGCCGGACAGCATGTACTGGAAGCCGTTGGCGATCAGCGAACCCAGCGAGGGTTCCGTCACGGGCAGGCCGACGCCGAGGAAGGACAGCGTCGCCTCGAGCGCGATCGCATTCGCCACCTGCACGGTCGCGACCACGATCAGCGGCGGCAGGCAGTTGGGCAGGATGTGGCGCCAGACCACCTGCCGCGCCGGCAGCGGCGTCGAGAGCGCCGCCTCGACATAGTCCTTGCCGCGCTCGGCCGAGGCCGCGCCATGGGCGGTGCGGGCGAAATAGGCGTATTGCGCGGCGGCGAGCGCGGCGATCAGTTGCGCCTTGCCCTGGCCGAGCAGCGCCGAGATCACCAGCGCCAGCAGGATCGCCGGGAAGGCGAGCTGCAGGTCGATCACCCGCATGATGAAGGCCTCGCGCCTTCCGCCGAGATAGGCGGCGGAGATGCCGAGCGTGACACCCACCGCGAAGGCGATGGCGCCGGCGACCAGCCCCATCTGCAGGGAGATGCGCAGGCCGTAGAGGATGGCCGAGAACAGGTCGCGCCCCTGCGCGTCGGTGCCGAGCCAGTGCGTGTAGCCGCCGGAGCCGACATAGCCCGGCGGCCGGCGGGCATCCATCAGCGCGAGCTTGGCGAGGTCGTACGGGTCCTGCGGGGCGATCAGCGGGGCGAGCAGGGCGACGCCGACCAGCGCCACGACGACGGCGAGCGCCGCGACCGCGATCCTGCTCTCGCGGAACTCGGCCCAGAAGCGGGCGGCGGGCGAATCCTTCCGCATCATGCCCGCCCCTTCCGCAGGCGCGGATCGAGCGCGAAATAGGTCAGGTCGACCACGAAATTGATCATGATGAAGACGAAGGCGACCAGCATCAGATAGGCGACCATCACCGGCCGGTCGAGCGACTGGATGGAGTCGATGATCAGCTTGCCGATGCCCGGCCAGCGAAGATCGTCTCGGTCACCACGGCGAAGGCGAGCGTCGAGGCGAATTCGAGCCCGAACACCGTGACGAGCGGGATCGAGATCAGCCGCAGCACATGCCGGCGCAGCACCGTCCATTCCGACAGGCCTGCGGCGCGGGCGAACTTCACCGTGTCGCTCAGCATGACCTCGCGGGTGCCCGCCCGCGCGAGGCGCGTCATCAAAGCGAGCTTGAAGAAGGCGAGATTGGCGGCCGGCAGCAGCATGTGGCTGAGCCCGTTCGCGGTCAGGAAGCTCCATTCGATGCCGAACAGCGCGGCGGTGTCGCCGCGCCCGCCGGCCGGCAGGATCTGCAGCTCGACGGCGAAGGTCATGATCAGCACGAGGCCGATCCAGAAGGTCGGCACCGAGAAGCCGAGGATCGAGAGCGCCATGATCGCCTTGGCGAGGACGCTGTCCGGCCGGTAGCCGGCATAGATGCCGGCGGGAATGCCGATCAGCGCCGCGCCGACCACGGCCGCGACCGTCAGTTCCAGTGTCGCCGGCAGGCGCGACAGGATCAGCTCCAGCACGGGCATGCCGAAGACGAAGGAGCGGCCGAAATCGCCGTGCAGCACGCGGCCAAGAAAGGTGAAGTACTGCTCCCAGAGCGGCCGGTCGAGGCCGTAGCGGGCGATCGTCTCGAGCCTGATGTCCTGGCTGACATCGGGGCCGATCAGCACGTCGATCGGATTGCCGATGGCGTAGACGCCGACGAACACCAGCGCCGACATGACGAGCATGACGACGAGCGCCTGCAGGATGCGCTCGATGACGTGCGTCAGCATAGGCTGGACATCGCCCGGATGGTCCTCGCAGCCCCTGTCCCGGGCGACCGCGAGGCGGTCGGATGGGACCCGGAGGTTGCGGGACCATAGTCCATTACGGCCAGCTCTCCACCATCGCCGCGCGCGTCTCCTCGACGCCGACGGCCCAGAGCCGGAGCATCTCCTCGTCGGGCTTCTGGTAGCAGCCGTGGAAATTGCCGTCGCCGAGGATCTCGCGCTTCCGGGCCGGATTGGCGGCCTGGTAGAGGGCACTGTCGAAGGGCGGCTTGACCGCATCCGGCATCGCGACTCCGGCCAGGCGGTTCCAGGGAAAATTCTCCATCCAGGAGGCATGCGAGGCGGCCGGGTCGACCTGCCGGACTGCCGCCTGGAAGCGCGGTCCGGCCCACCAGTTGTGCATCCTGACGCTGGCGTCGGGGCGCTTGCCCATCCACTCCGTCGCGAAGGTCATCGCCGGCGAATTGCCGCCATGGCCGTTGACCAGCACGATGCGCCGGAAGCCGGAGCGGTAGAAGCCCTCGAGCAGATCCTCGAGCAGCGCGATATAGGTGCTCATCCGCAGCGAGACCGTGCCGGGATAGGCGGTGAAGCCCGGCGTCATGCCATAGGCCTGCACCGGAAAGACCGGAATGCCGAGCGGCTCGGCGGCTTCATTCGCGACCCGCTCGGCCAGGATCGCATCGGTGGCGAGGCTGAGATAGGCGTGCTGCTCGATGCAGCCGAGCGGCAGAACGCAGCGGTCGTCGCGCCTCGCCTGCTCCTCGATCTGCATCCAGTTCATCTCAGCGACGAGCACGGCCAAATCCTTGCGTTTCGGCAAAAGCACGTCATCCTTGACAGTGGCATAGGGGGTCGTCAAGTTCCACATGGAACTAAGTCAGGAAGTGCCGAGATGCGCCATGCACCGACTGCCTTGTCGAAGTTGGACAGCGAGCGCGAGGCCGCTCTGCGCAATCTCGATCCGCTGATCGTCACCAAGCTCTGGGACAATCCCTGCTGGCTTTCCTTCCGGCTGAACTTCATCGCCTTCCGCTTCAACGATCCAGTCTATCGCTGGATCGAGGCGCGCTACGGGCTGGTCCGGCCGGAATTCGTCGCGCTCTACGCGGTTGGCTTGAAGGGTGGCGTCGCCGCCAAGAACATCGTCGCCTCCGCGGGGCTGCCGAAGAACACGCTGTCGCGTGCGATCCAGAAGCTGCTCCAGCGCCGCCTGCTCAAGCGCGAGACCGACCCTGAGGATCTGCGCAGCTATGTTCTGGCGCTGACGCCGACCGGCCGCGCCATCTTCGACGAGACCATGCCGCGGATGGTGCAGCAGCAGGCCGCGATGCTCGGCACATTGACCGAGGCCGAGCAGAAGCAGCTCTGCGAGCTCCTGGACAAGATGGTGATCGCCTCTCCGATCTGGCCTGCCGACCTCGAACCCGAAAGCAACCCGTCATGACGCAGACCTTGCCGCGCATCTTTCCGCTCTGGCGCCGTGCCGCGCTCGCTGCCCTGTTCGGGGTCGCGCTCGCCGGCCCGGCGCTCGCCCAGAACCTGACGATCGGCGTGCGCGCCGGCCCGGAATCGATCGACCCGCATTTCACCGCGACCGGTACCCATGCGGAGGCTCTGAAGCATGTCTTCGACACGCTGACCTGGTCGGGCGACAAGCTGCAGATCGAGCCGCGCCTGGCGACGAGCTGGAAGGCGATCGAACCCTCCGTCTGGGAGTTCAAGCTGCGACCCGGCGTGAAGTTCCACGACGGGTCCGACTTCACGGCCGAGGACGTCAAGTTCTCGATCGAGCGCATCCCGGTCGTCGCCGGGCCGAACCCGACGACGATCTATGTCCGGCGCGTCAAGGAGGTGAAGATCGTCGATCCGCTGACCGTGCACGTCGTCACTGATGGGCCGGCGCCGAACCTGCCGAACGATTTCATCCGGCTCTTCATCGTCTCGCACAAGGCCGCCGCCGGCCTGACCAAGGACAATGCCAACGAGGCCTTCAACAGCGGCAAGGCGGCGATCGGCACCGGCCCGTACAAATTCGTCTCCTGGACGCCGAAGGACCAGCTCGTCCTCGACCGTTTCGACGGCTACTGGGGCGAGAAGGAGCCCTGGGCCCGGGTGCTGCGCAAGGAGCTGCCGAACGATGCCGCCCGCGTTGCCCAGCTCAAGGCCGGCCAGGTCGACATCATCGTGCGCGCGCCTGCTTCCGACGTGCCGACGCTGAAGCGCGATGCCAAGCTCTCGGTCGCGACCATCGACACCGTCTACGTCTTCAACATGGAGCTCGACATGCGGGACAAGTCCCCGCAGGTCAGCGCCAAGGACGGCTCGCCCCTCCCGAAGAACCCGCTGCAGGACGCCAAGGTCCGCGAGGCGATCGACCTCGCCATCGACCGGCCGGCGCTGGCGGAGATCGCGATGGAAGGGCTCGGCGCACCGGTCAATCAGCTCGTGACGCCGGATATCGCCGGCTACAACAAGAGCCTGCCGCCGCTGAAGCCCGATCTCGCCAAGGCGAAGAAGCTGATGGAGGAAGCGGGCTACCCCAATGGCTTCAAGGTCGGCTTCTCCTTCACCAGCGACCGCCTGCCCGGCGACCGGCAGGTCGGCACCTCGATCGCCCAGATGCTGGCCCGCATCGGCATCGACGTGAACGCCAACGCCCAGCCCGGCGCGGTTTTCTTCCCGACCCGCCTGCGCGGCGAGTTCTCGCTCTCCATGTCCGGCTGGGGCACGCTGACCGGCGAGGCGAACTACACGCTCTCCTCGGTGGTGCATTCCAATGATCCCGCCAAGAAGCTCGGGGCCTTCAACGTGCTCGGCTACAAGAATGCCGAGCTCGACAAGCTGATCGAGGATGCCGCGGTCGAGATGGACGAGGCCAAGCGCAACGACCTGCTGGCGCAGGCCAACGCTATCGTCGCCAAGGATCGGCCGCGCCTGCCGATCGTCGCCGTCGGCTCGGCCTGGGCGATGCAGAAGGCCAAGGTGACGATCCGCCCGCGCGTCGACGAGGACACGCTAGCCATGGACATCAAGCCTGCGAAGTGAAAAGAGCTGGTCGCTATCCCCCTCCCCCTTGCGGGGAGGGACCAGGGGTGGCAGCGCAAAAGCGCGCATCGCCACCCTCCGGCCTACTGCCTGACCCGATCTAGCGCCCACGAGCGCTCACCCAGTCATTCGCCCCTGCTCCTACCCGACCCGTAAGGGGGAGGGGGCTCGTCGAGGTTTACGATCACCATGACCATCGCTCTCGCCATCCATGGCGGCTGCGGCACCTTGCCCAAATCCGAAATGACCGACGCCGAATGGGCCGAGGCCAAGGCCCATCTCGCCAAGTCGCTGCGTGCCGGCTGGGCGGTCCTGACCAAGGGCGGCAGTGCCGTCGACGCGGTCGAGGCTGCCGTCGTGGTGATGGAGGATTCCGCGCATTTCAATGCCGGCCACGGCGCCGCCCTCAATGCCGATGGCGAGCATGAACTCGACGCCTCGATCATGGACGGCGCGACGCTGGCAGCCGGCGCGCTCTGCGCCGTCAAGCGGATCCGTAATCCCATCACCGCCGCCAAGGCGCTGATGCATCGCGGCGACCCGCTGCTGCTGACCGGGCCGGCCGGCGACGCCTTCGCCCAGGCCGAGGGGCTCGATATGGTCGCGACCGACTACTTCACCACCGAGCGTCGGCGCAAGAACCTCGCTTCTATGAAGATTCGCGAGCTCGTTGGGACCATGGCGGGGGCGAGCGAGGCCGAGAAGCACGGCACGGTCGGCGCCGTCGCCCGTGATCGGGCCGGCCACCTCGCCGCCGCGACCTCGACCGGCGGCTACACCAACAAGCCGCCCGGGCGCGTCGGCGACTCCCCGATCATCGGCGCCGGCACCTATGCCCGCGACGGGCGCTGTGCCGTTTCCGGCACCGGCAAGGGCGAGTACTTCATCCGCTATTGCGTCGGGCACGAGATCGCGTCGCTGATCGGCTATGCCGGGCTCTCGCTGCAGGACGCAGCGGACCGCGCCATCGCCGAGCTCAGCGCCCACAGGATCGGCGCCGGCCTCGTCGCCGTCGGCGCCGATGGCACGATCGTCGCCCCCTACAATTCTGAGGGCATGTATCGCGGCTGGGTCACGCCGGACGGGCTCGTCCATGTCGCGACCCATGCCGATGTCGACATGGTGGGGCAGGCGTGAGCGGCGATCATCTCCTCTCAGCCCTCATCCTGAGAAGGCCGCGTAAGCGGCCGTCTCGAAGGATGATCCAGCTGGTCAGGGAGTTTTCTGGAGCCTCCTTCGAGACGCGATCTGCGATCGCGCCTCAGGATGAGGGCTTCGGATGGGAGAAGGCGGGCTCATGACCACCGAACCGATCCTGATCTGGGGCGCAGGCGCGATCGGCGGCACGCTCGGCGCCTATTGGGCGCGCGCCGGCTTGCCCGTGCTGCTGGTCGATATCGTTCCCGAGCATGTCGAGGCCTGCCGGACGACCGGTCTTGTGATTACCGGCCCGGTCGAGGAATTCCGGCAGGTGGTGCCGGCAGTGACGCCGCAGGAGCTGACCGGCAGCTATTCCCGCATCGTGCTCGCCGTGAAGGCCGGCGCGACGGAGGCTTCTCTCGCGGCACTGACACCGCATCTCGCCGAGGACGGCTTCGTGCTCTCGGCCCAGAACGGGCTCAACGAGATCGTCATCTCAAAAGCCGTCGGCGAGGCCCGGACGATGGGCTGCTTCGTTAATTTCGGGGCCGACTGGCACGGGCCGGGCGAGATTCTCTACGGCAATCGCGGCGCCGTGGTCGTCGGCGAGATCGACGGGCGGATCACCGAGCGGGCCCGCGAAATGCACCGGCTGCTCAGCCTGTTCGATGCCGATTCCATCCTGACCGACAACATCTACGGCTATCTCTGGGGCAAGCTCGCCTATGGCGCGATGCTGTTCGGCACCGCCCTCACCAATGATTCGATGTCGGCGAACTTCGCCGATCCGGAGCGGCTGCCGGTCTGGCTGGCGCTCGGGCGCGAGGTGGGCGCGGTCGCGGTGGCACGTGGCGTCACCTCGCTCGGCTTCGGCGCGTTCGATCCGAAGGTCTTCGCACCCGGCGCGCCCGAGGGGCCGCAGGTGAAGACCATTGCCTGGCTCGCCGACTACACCTCGAAGACCGCAAAGCCCCATTCCGGCATCTGGCGCGATCTCGCGGTGCGCAAGCGCAAGACCGAAGCCCGGCCGCAGATCGGCATCATCTCGGCGCTCGGCCGCGAGGTCGGCGTCGCGACGCCGGCGCTGGAGACACTGGTCGCTCTCATCGAGGACATCGAGGAAGGCCGCCGGCCGATGGCGTTCGAAACCCTGAAGGTGCTGATCGAGCAATGCAGATCCGCTTCGACGACCGTGTAGCCCTGGTCACCGGCGCCGCGCAGGGCATTGGCCGCGCCATCGCCCAGGCGCTGGCGGAAGCCGGCGCGAAAGTTCATCTCGCCGATCTCGACGCCGTGGGCGTCGCCGCCAGCGCGGAAGCACTCGGCGCGGCCGCCCATGTCGCCGATCTCGGCGGCCCGGTGGCGGCGCAGGAGACGGTCGACGCGATCCTCGCGACCGAGGGCCGGCTCGACCTCCTGGTCAACGCGGCCGGCGGCGTGCGCGGCCAGGTCGGCCGGCCGATCGAGGACATCGCCGAAGCCGATTGGCGCGCCATATTCGCCGCCAATGTCGACGCTGCCTTCTTCCTGTCGCAGGCCGTTGCACCGGCGATGAAGCAGGTTGCTTACGGCCGTATCGTCAACATTTCCTCGGGGGCCGGCCTGCGGCCGAGCCTGACCGGCATCCAGGCCTATGCCAGCGCCAAGCACGCGCTGGTCGGGCTCACCCGGCAGCTCGCCTGGGAGCTCGGGCCGCATGGCGTCACCGTCAATTCCGTCGCGCCCGGCTTCGTCCGATCGAATCCGGCGACCGAGCGGCAATGGCAGTCCTACGGGCCTGAGGGCCAGAAGCGGCTGATCGAGGGCATCCATACCCGCCGCCTCGGCACGCCAGCCGATATCGCCCATGCCAGCCTGTTCTTCCTATCGGAGCAGGCCGGCTGGATCACGGGGCAGGTCCTGTCGGTCGATGGCGGCCGCTCATGAACCCTCTCCCCGAAAGGGATGATCGGGCTCGTTGCTGAGCCGGATTGCCACATGCGCAAGGATCGCCCTAGAGTGCGCGCCGGGCGGCCCTCGCCGCCCGCCGAAAGTGAAGGGAGAGCACGTGGCAACGGGCACCGTGAAGTGGTTCAATGAGACCAAGGGCTATGGCTTCATCACGCCGGACGCCGGCGGCAGCGACGTCTTCGTGCATATCAGCGCAGTCGAGCGCTCGGGCCTGCGCGGCCTGAACGAAGGTCAGAAGATCTCCTTCGACCTCGAAGCCGATCGCAAGACCGGCAAGTCGGCGGCTGTCAATCTGAAGACTGCCTGAAGAC
>JAEXUU010000662.1 GCA_023452965.1 Pseudomonadota bacterium
TCGTCCGCCTCCCTGATTTGGCGGCGCAAGATGGCGCGGGAACGAAGCGGGAGGCAAGAGCGGGGTTACCTATCAGCCCTCATCCTGAGGAGCGGCCGCAAGGCCGCGTCTCGAAGGATGGTACATAAGGCGCCGGGGTCATCTGGAGCATCCTTCGAGACGCCGCTTTCGCGGCTCCTCAGGATGAGGCTCGCGGAGGCTTCTAGACGAAATAATCCGGATTGCTGGCCTGCAGATGGACGAGATCTGGCAGGAGCGTTCCGAGATGCTGGCGCATCGCCGCGATCGCGGCCTGCGCGTCGTGGCGCCGGACCTCGTCGACGATGGCGAGGTGCTCGCGGATCACCATTTCCATGCGCCCGGGCACCGGCAGGGTCATGCGACGGCAGCGGTCGATCTGGCTCTTGGCGGCCTGGGCGAGTTTCCAGACGCCGGGATAGCCGGCGCCCTGCGCCAGTGCCTCGTGGAAAGCCTCGTCGGCACGGTGAAAGCTCTCCTGATCACCGGCGTCGAAAGCTTCGTGCTGGCGCGCGATCGTCGCGTCGAGGCGTGCGACGTCCTCGGCGCTCGCCCGCTCGGCCAGCAGTTCGACCGTGGCGCATTCCAGCGCCTGCCGGATGAACACCGCCTCGGGAATCGCGCCGACCGGGATGCGCGCGACGAAGGTGCCGGCCTGCGGGAAGATTTCGACGAGGCCTTCTTCCTTCAGCCGGATCAGCGCCTCGCGCACCGGCGTGCGGCTCATCCCGAAACGAGCAGTCAGTTCTTTCTCCGAGAGCGGCGCACCCGGCCGCAGCTCCATGTCGAGGATCTCGCGCCGGAGCTCGTCCTGCACCATCGCGGCGGCGGTCGCACGCCCCGCGGGAACGGCGGCCATGCGCTGCGGCCGCCGCTCGCGGCGGCCCGCACCGGCCTCGCGGCTGCTCACGGCTTCCGACATCGCCTCGCCCCGGCCATGATTGTCGCCTCCCGAATAGGACATGACGCGAGTCGACGCCTGTCGTTGACATCGACTAACACGACTCCGTTTGACGTACTAGTATATTAGTATATTGACCGCGACACAGCGCCGTGCCTATGGTCACGGCCATAAGAGGAAACGCCAGCGATGCTGCTGCACGACGATCGTCTTCTGCCTGCCGAACCGGTGACGCGCGGCATTGCGCGCCGCCTCTATGCCGGCATTCGCGACCTGCCGATCATCTCGCCGCATGGCCATACCGACCCGCGCTGGTTCGCCGAGGACAAGCCGTTTCCCGATCCGGCGACGCTGTTCGTCAAGCCCGACCACTACATCTTCCGCATGCTCTATTCGCAGGGCATCAAGCTCGAAGAGCTCGGCATCGCCCGCAAGGATGGCGGCGAGGTCGAGAGCGATCCGCGCAAGATCTGGAAGCTCTTCGCCAGCAACTGGCACCTGTTCAGGGGCACGCCGACCAGGCTCTGGTTCGAGCACGCCGCCAGCACGATCTTCGGCATCCGCGAGCGGCTCAGCGCCGAGAATGCCGACAAGATCTATGACCGCATCGCCGAGCAGCTGGAGCAGGACGAGTTCCGGCCGCGCGCGTTGTTCGAGCGCTTCAAGATCGAGGCGATCTCGACCACCGAAGGCGCGCTCGACCCGCTGAAATGGCACGACATGATCCGGGACTCCGGCTGGGGCGGCAAGGTCGTCACCGCCTATCGGCCCGACAGCGTCGTCGATCCCGAATTCGAGGGCTTCAAGGGCAATCTCGAGCAGTTCGGCGAGCTGACCGGCGAGGATACCGCGAGCTGGAACGGCTATCTCGAGGCCCATCGCAAGCGCCGCGCCTATTTCATCGCGCGCGGGGCGACCTCTTCCGACCATGGCCATGCCACGGCTCGCACCGCCAACCTCACCCAGGCCGAATGCGAGAAGCTCTTCGCCAAGATCCTGAAGGGCAAGTTCTCGGCCGAGGATGCCGACCTCTTCCGCGGCCAGATGCTGACCGAAATGGCCAAGATGAGCCTCGATGACGGGCTCGTCCTGCAGATCCATCCCGGCTCCTACCGCAACCACAACCCGCATCTGTTCGAGCATTTCGGCCGCGACATGGGCTGCGATATCCCGCGCGGGCTGGACTATGTCTCGGCGCTGAAGCCGCTGCTCGACGCGGTCGGCAACGAGCCCGGCTTCACCGTCATCGCCTTCACCCTCGACGAAACCGTCTATTCGCGCGAGCTCGCCCCGCTCGCCGGCCATTACCCGGCGCTGAAGCTCGGGCCCGGCTGGTGGTTCCTCGATGCGCCCGAGGCGATGCTGCGCTTCCGCGAGCTGACCACCGAGACGGCCGGCTTCTACAACACCGTCGGCTTCAACGACGATACCCGCGCCTATCTCTCGATCCCGGCGCGCCACGACGTCGCCCGCCGGATGGACTGCCACTACCTCGCCAAGCTCGTCGCCGAGCACCGGCTCGACGAGGTGGAGGCGGCGGAAGTCGCCCATGACCTCGCCTATCGCCTGGCCAAGGAGGCCTACAAGC
>JAEXUU010000452.1 GCA_023452965.1 Pseudomonadota bacterium
TCGAGCGCGAGTATTTGATGTAGCGATAGGCCAGACGCGGGCCGCCGAGCAGGGCGGCCTGGACCAGCCAGTACAGCACGATCGCGATCTTGCCGAAGTAGAAATAGCCGTAGAGGTTCGGCGCGACGAGCACATAGTCGACGACCAGGAGGGTCAGCGCCAGGATGCTGACCGCCCTCACGATGTTCGACAGGTCCGGCAGCGAGGCGAAGCGCCATTTCGAGCGGTAGAGCTGGAAGAACCAGTAGACGACGCCGGCATAGGCCACGAAGAACGGCAGGAAGCTCGGCAGGTCGCGCATGCGCTCGTCGAATTGCGCGCCCTCGAAACGGACGGCGAAGACGAACAGAATCGCCAGCGCCGTCATCGCCAGGTCGTGGACGATCACGGCGAGCTTCTTGGCGCCTTGTTTGGTGATTTTCAGCATGCGCGGCGGGGTATCCCGCTCTCGTGAAGCCTTGTCAACGCAAGGCAGGCGGCAGGGTCGCTTTCCCGTCGATAAGCCGGCGGTTCAGCCGGCCGCCGCCCGGTAGCCGAGACCGGCGAGAACGAAGTCGATCATCTCGTCGACGCCGGGGCCGGGCAGAGCGCCGCATTGGGTGAGCAGCAGCGGATTGCAGAAGCGGATCATCGCGGCACGGACGCAATAGGTGGCGGTGCGCGCATCGCCGGCGGTGAATTCGCCCTTGGCCATGCCGTCGGCGACGACGCCGCGCAGGATCGCGTCATAGCGCTCGACATGGGCGCGGATGACGTCCCAGCTCTCTTCCATCGCGCAGGCGACCATTTCGTGCAGCCGCTGATTGTCGAGATAGCGGGCCGAGTTGAGCCGGCAGGTCGTCGTCAGAATCTCGCGCAGCCGTTCGGCCGCCGGGCGCTTTTCGGCGGCGATCGCCGTCACCAGCGCCTCGAGCTCGCCCATCGAGCGCTCCGCGACGGCTTCGTTGATCGCCTTCTTGGAGTCGAAGAAGCGATAGACGTTGGCGGGGCTCATCCGCAGCGACTTGGCGATGTCTGCGACGGTTGTCTTCTGATAGCCGATCTGGCGGAAGAACCGCTCGGCGACATCAACGATGTCCTGCCTGGTATCGCGCTCTAAACTGGTCATGCCAAGCGGCTTCCCGCTCCGGTTGCTCTCGTGTCGAAAGGACGCCGTCAGTCATTATGACGTTTTTCGTCAATCGTCAACAATTTGACTTGGCTCGCTTTATTCAGGCGCTCCTGACAATTTCTTGACGCAAGGTCACGAAATCACGCCGCTGCGAGAACGGGCCAGGGCGAGCAACGCTGCGATGTCGAGATGGCATTCGAGATGCCGGGCCAGCGCGTCGAGCGCCGCCTCGACGCTGGCCTCGTATCCCGGTCCGGCTACGAGGCCGCGTCCCGCGATGCCGCCGAGCCAGGCGGCGCGGAGCGGGTCGGAAGCGAGCACGCCATGCAGATAGGTGCCGCTGACGCGCCCGTCGCGGCTCTGGGCGCCTTCCGGCAGGCCCGCGACCTCGAAGGGCGCGCGGTTCGTGTCCGGCCCGGAGCTGGCGCCGAGATGGATCTCATAGGCCTGTCCGGTCGCGCCGCTTTCCGCATGCACCGCAGAAACCTCGCGCACCGTCTTGTCGGGCGTCAGCTCGGTTTCGATGTCGAGCAGGCCGAGGCCCGGCGCTTCGCCGGGCGGACCTTCGAGGCCGAGCGGATCGCGCACCACGCGGCCGAGCATCTGGTAGCCGCCGCACAGGCCGAGCACATGGCCGCCGCGCCGGTGATGGGCGAGGATGTCGATGTCCCACCCCTCGCTGCGCAGCCGGGCGAGATCGCGCAGCGTCGTCTTCGAGCCCGGCAGGATGACGAGGCTGGCGTCGCCCGGCAGCGGCTGGCCGGGGCCGACCAGCACGAGGTCGATCTCGGGCTCCTGCTTCAGCGGGTCGAGATCGTCGAAGTTCGAGATGCCCGGCAGCACCGGCACCACGACCTTGAGCGCCGCGCCCGGGCTGCGGGCATCGCGCTCGAGATCGAGCCCATCCTCGGCCGGCAGCCGCGCCGCCTGTGGGAACAAGGGCACGATGCCGAGCGAGGGCCAGCCGGTCGCCGTCTCGATCGTCGTGATGCCCTCGCGGAACAGGCCGATATCGCCGCGGAACCGGTTGATCGCGAAGGCGCGGATCATCGCCCGGTCGGCCTCGTCCAGCACCGCATGCGTGCCTACGAGGCTCGCAATGACGCCTCCACGGTCGATGTCTCCGACCAGGACCGCCGGCACCCTGGCGGCACGGGCGAAGCCGAGATTGGCGATGTCGCGGGCGCGTAAGTTTGTCTCGGCGGGCGAGCCCGCGCCTTCGACGATGACGAGATCGGCGCCGTCGCAGAGTCGGCCGAAGCTCTCCAGCACCTTGGGCAGGAAGTCGCCGCGGCGCGCGAAATCGCCCGAGCTGAGCCGGCCGGTGACGCGGCCCTGCAGCACGATCTGGCTGCCGGTATTGCTCTCCGGCTTGAGCAGCACCGGGTTCATGTCGACATGCGGGGCGATGCGCGCGGCGCGCGCCTGCAGCGCCTGGGCCCGGCCGATCTCGCCGAGCGGCGTCGCGGCCGCGTTGTTCGACATGTTCTGCGGCTTGAACGGGCGCACCTTCAGCCCGCGATCGGCGAAGAGCCGGCACAGCCCCGCGACCAGCAGCGACTTGCCGACGTTCGAGCCGGTGCCGAGCACCATCAGCGCGGGAGCGGGGCGTAAGGGAGCCATGGCGCCTGATAGGCCGCTGCCATCGGGGCGGCAAGCAGACGGCCTGCCTTAAAAAAGCTCACCGACCCACGTCAGCATCCTGCAGCTCCAAAGGGGCGAAGAAACCGCAGGCCGCTGTCGTGAATCGGCTGGCCATGAAAAGACACTGACCTCTGACGAATGTCAACATTCTTCATTTCGTAGTCTTCAACGCGATTTGCGGCGCGTGCGAACCGCCGCGGCGCGTGCTATGGCCGCCTGCCGCCAGGAGCGGATCGGGGCGAGACTGAGGTTCTCGGCTCGTGACGCTCCCATTTCTCCGACGAGGGACGGATTCTGGGTCGCATCGAAGCGCAGGGCGCTTCGGCCGCGCCGGATCAGCCTCTCCCAGACGACTGCATGACGCCGCGATGAATCCGATCTTCTCCGCTCTCCAGACCAGCGTCTTCGAGGTGATGTCGCGGCTCGCGAACGAACACCGGGCCGTCAATCTCGGCCAGGGCTTCCCCGACGATCCCGGTCCGGAGGATGTCCGGCGCAAGGCTGCCGATGCGGTCATGGGCGGCTGGAACCAGTATCCGCCGATGATGGGCCTGCCCGAATTGCGCAAGGCGACGGCGACGCATTTCAAGCACTGGCAGGGGCTCGATCTCGATCCCGACGCCGAGGTGATGGTGACCTCCGGCGCGACCGAGGCGATCGCCGGCGCGCTGATGGCCCTGGTCTCGCCGGGCGACGAGGTCGTGCTGTTCGAGCCGATGTACGACGCCTATGTGCCGCTGGTTCGCCGCGCGGGTGGCATCCCGAAATTCGTGACGCTGAAGCCGCCGCATTTCGGCCTCTCGGAGGAGGCGCTGGCGCAGGCCTTCTCGCCGAAGACCAGGGTCGTGCTGTTCAACAACCCGCTGAACCCGACCGCGACGATCTTCAGCGACGCCGATCTCGACCTGCTCGCCGACTTCTGCGTCCGCCATGACGCGGTCGCGATCTGCGACGAGGTCTGGGAGCATGTCGTCTTCGACGGCCACCGCCACCGGCCGCTGATGAGCCGCCCCGGCATGCGCGAACGCACGGTCAAGATCTCCTCGGCCGGCAAGATCTTCTCGCTGACCGGCTGGAAGGTCGGCATGGTCATGGCGGCGCCCGAGCTGATGCGCGTGCTCGCCAAGGCGCACCAGTACATCACCTTCACCACCCCGCCGAACCTGCAGGCCGCGGTCGCCTACGGTCTCGGCAAGGAGGACGGCTACTTCGAGGGGATGCGCGCCGATTTCCAGCGCTCGCGCGACCGCTTCGCCAAGGGGCTGACGGAACTCGGCTACAGCGTGCTGCCGAGCAAGGGCACCTATTTCCTCAATGTCGACATCGCCCCGCTCGGCGAGAGCGACGACGTCGCCTGGTGCCAGCGCCTGGTGACCGGCAACGGCGTCGCCGCGATCCCGGTCAGCGCCTTCTATGCCGAGGGCGCGGTGCGCAATGTCGTGCGCTTCTGCTTCGCCAAGCACGATGCCACGCTCGATTCGGCGCTGGAGCGGCTGGAAGCTGCCCGCAAGCGCTGATCTTGCTCAGGGCTGGCGCAGCTTGCTGACCAGGGTTCCGGCGCGGATCAGCGCCGGCTCGAAGCGCTTGGCCTCGGCGGCGAGCCCGAGGCCGCGCAGGGTCTCGATCGCCCCCATCAGCTCGGCTGTGGCGGTTTCGGCCATCTGGCGCTCGCTGAGCTGCTCGGCGAGCCGGAGCCGGGCATCGGCGCGGTTGCCGGCGCTCTCGGCCCAGAGCGCGGGCACGATCTCGCGGCGCCGTTCCAGCAGGGCGGCGTCGAAGGCGGCGATCGCCTCTTCCAGCACCACCGGCTCGCGGTAATAGGCGGCAAGGCCACAAAGGGCGGCGCCGATCCGGTCCTGCACCTCGGCCCATTCGAGCGGCCGGCTGGTCTGCTGCCAGTCGTCGAGCACGCGCTTGAAGGCGTTGATCGCGGATTCGAGCGCGGCCGCGCCGCTGGCCCGCAGGCCGAGCGCGACATAGGCTCGGCCGAGTTCGAAGTTCAGCCGCGTCCACTCCGCCGGCATGGCGCTGCGCTCCATCGCCGAGAGCGAGGCGCGCAAGGCGGTGATGCCTTCCTCCAGCAGCGCGGCATCGTCCTCGGCCTCGCCGAGCGAAGTCAGGGCTTCGCCGAAGCGGCTCTGGATCGCGGCCCAGAGCGCCGGTGCCTGCTTCGGGGTGAGGTCGTCGAGGACGGTGCGATAGATCTCGATCGCCTGGCGGGTCAGCCGCCGGTCGCCCTGCTGGCGCGCCAGCCCGTTGATCGCCCGGGCCAGGCGTTGCTGGGTCGCGGCCCAGGGCACGGTCTGATCGAAATTGTCGAGCTTGCTCAGCATCGTCCGGAAATGTGCGATCGAGGCCTCGAAGCCGGCCTTGTCGCGGAAATCGGCGCCGATCCGGGCGAGCGCGTCGCCCTGGAGCCAGGCATAGACACGAGCCTGGTCCGGA
>JAEXUU010000709.1 GCA_023452965.1 Pseudomonadota bacterium
GTGATCCTCGAATGGTCCAACCATGACTGCCCCTATGTCCGTAAGCACTACAACACCGCGACCATGCAGACGCTGCAGAAGGACATGGCCAAGGACGGCATCGTCTGGCTGTCGGTGATCTCCTCGCCCGTCGGCGAGCAGGGCCATGTCGATGCAGCCAAGGCCAAGGAGCTGACGAAGAGCCGCGATGCGGCGCCCGCCACCATCCTGCTCGATCCGAAGAGCGTGATGGCGCGCGCCTATGGCGCCCAGACCACGCCGCACATGTACATCATCGACCCGAAGGGCAAGCTCGCCTATGCCGGGGCGATCGACGACAAGCCCTCCGCCAGCGCCTCGAGCCTGACCGGCGCCAAGAGCTATGTCCGCCAGGCGGTGGCCGAGATGAAGGCCGGCAAGCCGGTTTCGGAGCCCGCGACCAAGGCCTATGGCTGCGCCGTCAAATACGCGCCGGTGAGCTGACAAGGCGCGCCTGGCCGGTCAGCTACCCCAGCACCGCATAGGCGAGCAGCCCAGCGATCAGCCAGAGCGCCCAGTTGCCCCAGCGATTGCGCGCGGCTTCCGCCCGGCCGATCGCCTGGACGCTGGCCTCGTCGAGCGAGAAGCCGCTGCGGGAGGCGTCCTCGAGCTGGCCGAGCACCCGCTCAGCCCGGCCGACCGTCGCGGGCAGGTTCGCAAGGCTCGCGGCAAGCGTGTGCATGCCGCGCCCGACATCCTCGATCCTGCCGAGCGGGCCGAGATTGCGGGTGATCCATTCGCGCACCACCGGCTCGGCCGTGGTCCACATGTCGAGATGCGGGTCGAGCGTGCGAGCAACGCCCTCGACCACCACCATGGTCTTCTGCAGCATGACGAGCTCGGTGCGCGTCGCCATGTCGAATAGGCCGGTGATCTCGAAGAGCAGGGTCAGCACCTTCGCCATCGAGATCTCGTCGGCGCGCTTGTCGTGGATCGGCTCGCCGACGGCGCGGATCGCCTGGGCGAAGTCGGCGACCGCGTGATGGCCGGGGACGTAGCCTGCCTCGAAATGCACCTCCGCGACGCGCTGGTAGTCGCGGGTGATGAAGCCGAGCAGGATCTCGGCAAGGAAGCGGCGCTCCTTGTGGCCGAGCCGGCCCATGATGCCGCCATCGACGGCGACGAGCCTGCCCTGCGCATCGACGAACAGGTTGCCCGGATGCATGTCGGCATGGAAAAAGCCGTCGCGGATCGCGTGCCGGAGGAAGGACTGGATGACGTTGCGGCCGAGCGCCGGCAGATCGTGGCCGGCAGCGCGCAGGGCTTCGACATCGGAGAGCCGGATGCCGTCGATCCACTCGTCGACCAGCATTTCGCGGGCGGTCAGCTGCCAATCGGGCGCCGGGACGCGGAAATCCGTGTCCTCCTTGGTGTTCTCGGCGTATTCGGAGAGCGCAGCCGCCTCCAGCCGCAGGTCCATTTCCATGGTGACGGAGCGCGCAAGCGTCTCGACGATGGCGACGAAGCGCAGGCGCCGCGCCTCCGGCGAGCGCCGCTCGGCCAGTTCCGCACCGAAGCGCATGGCCGCGAGGTCGCGATGGAAGCGGTCGCGAATGCCGGGCCTGAGAATCTTGACCGCGACTTCGGAGCCGTCGCGCAGCCGGGCGCGATGGACCTGGGCGATCGAGGCTGCGGCGACCGGCTCGCCGAACTCGGCGAAGATCGCCTCGACCGGCTTGTTATGGGCGGCCTCGATCGCGGCGCGCGCCTGCGCCATCGGGAAGGGCGCCATCCGGTCCTGTAGGGCCGAGAGGTCCTCGGCGATCTTCATGCCGACGACGTCGGGGCGCGTCGCCAGGAACTGTCCGAACTTGACATAGGACGGGCCGAGCCTCGTCAGCGCGGCGGCAAGCCGCGTCGCCGAGGAGCCGGCGCCCTTGCGCTCGATCAGCCGGCCGAGACCGATCAGCCCGCGTGCCGCCGGCGGCAGCACGGACGGATCGACGAGAGCGAGCGCGCCCTCGCGGGCCAGCACGAAACCGACCCGCGCCGAGCGGGCGAGATGGGCGATGGCCGAGATCATGCGGCGGCGTACGTATCAGCCTTCCCCGTCATGCTCGGCCTTGTGCCGAGCATCCACGCCTTGCGGCGTGAAGGAAGGGAAGAGGTGGATGGTCGGGACAAGCCCGACCATGACGGCGACAGGCCCATCATGCCGGAGAATAACGTCACAGCTTCCAGCCGGAATGCAGTGCCACCACCCCGCCGGTCATCGGCGTGAACGAGGCGCGCCGGAAACCGGCGGCCGCGATCATGTCGGCGAAGACCTGCGGACGTGGGAATTTGCGGATGGACTCGACGAGATACTGGTAGGGCTCGGCCTCGCCGGTCACCATCTTGCCCATGGGCGGGATGACGTTGAAGGAATAGGCCTCGTAGACCTTGTCGAGCAGCGGCACGTCGACATGGGAGAATTCGAGGCAAAGGAAGCGCCCACCGCGCTTCAGCACGCGATAGGCCTCGCTCAGCGCCTTGTCGATGCGCGGCACGTTGCGGATGCCGAAGGCGATCGTATAGGCGTCGAAGGCATTGTCCGGCAGGGCGAGCTCCTCGGCATTGCCCTGGACAAAATGGATGCGATCGTCGCCGGGAAAGCGCTTCTGGGCGCGCTCGCGGCCGACGGCGAGCATCTCGGCATTGATGTCGAGCACCGTGACCTCGGTCCGCGGCCCGCCGGCCTCCAGCACCTTGAAGGCGACGTCGCCGGTGCCACCGGCCACGTCGAGATGAGCGAAGGCCCGGTCGCGCGGTGGCTTCAGCGTGGTGAGCAGCGCCTCCTTCCAGAGCCGGTGGAGGCCGGCCGACATCAGGTCGTTCATCAGGTCGTAGCGGCCTGCGACCTTGTGGAAGACGTCGTCGACCTTGGCCTGCTTCTCGGCGAGCGGCACGGTCTCGAAGCCGAAATGGGTTGAGTCGGAAGCTGCTGTCACGGCTGGGCTGCTCTTGTGGTTCGCTGCGGCGATGAATAGCGAATGCGACGGGCCTTGTCGCGGCCCGTCTCGACGCATGCTGAAGGGCGCAACGCCATGCCTGAACTTCCCGAGGTCGAAACCGTCAGGCGCGGGCTCGAGCCAGCCATGCTCGGGCAGCGCTTCGCCCGGGTCGAGCAGAAGCGGCCGGATCTGCGCTTTCCCCTGCCGGAGAACTTCGCCGAGCGCCTGACCGGACGGCGGATCGAGGCGCTGTCGCGGCGGGCGAAATACCTGATCGCCGATCTCGACGATGGCGAGGCGCTGATCATGCATATGGGCATGAGCGGGCGCTTCATCGTCGAGGCTCCCGGCACGAAGCCGACGGAGCCGGGCGCCTATTACAACGAGATCGGCCGGCATCTGGTCCACGACCATGTCGTCTTCCATCTCGGGACCGGGGCGAGGGTCACCTATAACGCCGTCCGCCGCTTCGGCTTCATGGATATTCTGCCGCGCAGCGAGCTCGAGACCTGCAAGCACTTCGCCGGCATGGGCATCGAGCCGCTCGGCAACGCGCTGTCGGGTGAACTGCTGGCAAATCTGTTCGCCGGCAAGGCCGCACCGCTGAAGGCCGCATTGCTCGACCAGCGGCTCATTGCCGGCCTCGGCAACATCTATGTCTGCGAGGCGCTGTTCCGGGCCGGACTGCACCCGGAGGCGCCAGCGGGAACGATCGCCACACCGACCGGCAGACCGCGCGAGAAGGCCCATGCGTTGGCGCAGATCATCCGTGAGGTGCTCGAGGAGGCTATCGCCGCCGGCGGCTCGACCCTGCGCGACTTCGCCCATGCCGACGGCTCGCTCGGCTATTTCCAGCATCGCTTCAAGGTCTACGACCGCGAAGGCGAGCCCTGCGTCACGCCCGGTTGCGGCAAGCCCGTGCAGCGGCTGGTGCAGTCCGGCCGCTCGACCTTCTATTGCGAGAGCTGCCAGAAGCGGGGCTGAGACCGGAGATGACCGACGCGCCGCGCCCGCCGGGCAAGATCATCCTCCTCAACGGCGCCTCGAGCAGCGGCAAATCCTCGCTGGCGCACGCCGTGCAGGCCCGGATCGAAGAGCCGTTCTGGCACATCTCGATCGACCATCTGCGCGATTCCGGCGTCCTGCCGATGGCGCGCATCCGCGCCGGCGAATTCCAGTGGGCCACGATGCGCGACGCCTTCTTCGAGGGTTTCGAGCAGTCGCTGCTGGCCTATGTCCGCTGCGGCAACAACCTGATCGTCGAGCACATCATGGAAAGCCGTGCGTGGCTGCTGCGGCTGGCCGGGCTGCTCGTTGGACAAGACGCCTTCTTCGTCGGCCTGCATTGCGATCTCACCGAGCTGGAGCGGCGCGAGATTGCACGCGGTAACCGTCGGGTCGGCGATGCCCGGCGCGACTTCCATCAGATCCACAGCTACTGCCTCTACGATCTGGAGCTCGATTCCGCCGCGCCGCCCGAGATCAATGCCGAGAGACTGATCGCCGCCTGGCGCTCGCGCGCCGCACCCTCGGCCTTTCAGCGGCTGGTCGCCGAGGCCGCGCCGGCAGCCTGATCAAGCCGTCTCGACGAAATGCGCGAGGTTCTCCAGGGTCGAGCGCAGCCCGACATCGTGATCCTGCTTGCTGATCCCGGCCGGCACATTCTCGCAGAGGATCGTCACCTCGGTCCCGTCCCTGACGCCCACGAGCTGCCAGGCCATGGTCATCGTGCCGGCGAAGGCCGGGTCGTCCGACGGAAAGGAAACCTCCCAGACGATGCGCTCGCACGGAACGAGGTCGAGGAACCGGCCCTCGGCGACATCACTGTCCGCCGTCGCCTTGCCGGGCGCACCAGCCGGATCGTCATAGGTCAGGACGATGCGGTAGCTCCCGCCGGCATGCGGCTCGAAGCGGTCGACCCGCGCCTGCATGCCCTGCGGCGCCAGCCACCGCGCCAGCGAGGCCGCGTCGACGAAAGCGTTGTAGATCGCTCCGGGCGAGGCCCTGATCACCCGCGAAGCCGTGTCGGTTCTGGTACTGCCAGGCATGGGCGCATTCCCGATGGGCAATGAGGCTAGCACGGAGACAATGCGAGAATGCGGCAGGAGATCGCCTTTCGCTGCGGCCTGCGCACGCCCCGCCCCATCCCGGCTTGCGCCGGCACGCATGGACTTGCGCCCCTCCCGCCCGCTAATGCTGGCCGCAACAGCAGCATCCGGGAGGCCGCCATGGCTTATGAGACCATTCTCGTCGAGGTTAAGGGCAAGGTCGGCGTGATCACGCTGAACCGGCCGCAGGCGCTGAACGCGCTGAACGGCCAGCTGATCGGCGAGGTCAACGCCGCCCTCGACAGCTTCGAGCGCGATCCCGGCATCGGTTGCACGGTCATCACCGGCTCGGAGAAGGCCTTCGCCGCCGGCGCCGACATCAAGGAGATGCAGGAGCGGACCTATCCGGACACCTATCTCGACGACAAGTTCGCCGATTGGGACCGGATCGGGCAGCGCCGCAAGCCGATCATCGCCGCGGTCGCGGGCTTTGCGCTCGGCGGCGGCTGCGAGCTCGCCATGATGGCCGATTTCATCATCGCCGCCGACAATGCCCGCTTCGGCCAGCCCGAGATCAACCTCGCCGTCATCCCCGGCGCCGGCGGCACCCAGCGCCTGACCCATGCGATCGGCAAGGCCAAGGCGATGGATCTGTGCCTCACCGGCCGGATGATGGACGTGAACGAGGCAGAGCGTGCCGGGCTCGTCGCCCGCATCGTGCCGCTCGCCGATCTGATGACGGAAGCCCTGAAGGCAGCCGAGCAGATCGCCTCGAAGTCGCTGCCTTCGGTCCTGACCGCCAAGGAAGCGGTGAACCGCGCCTTCGAGGTGACGCTGCACGAGGGGCTGCGCTTCGAGCGCCGCGTCTTCTCGGCGCTGTTCGCGACGCATGACCAGAAGGAAGGCATGGCCGCTTTCGCCGAGAAGCGGAAGCCGGAATTCAAGAACCTCTGAGGCAGCAACGCGAGACGAGTCGGGGGCGCCCC
>JAEXUU010000710.1 GCA_023452965.1 Pseudomonadota bacterium
GGCTCAGCCCGCAAATATAGGCGTGGAAGGCCTGATGCGCGGCGAGCCAGGCCTCGCCGCCCGCTTCCCCGGCGCGCTGCATCCGGGACAGATGATCCTCGAGTTCGGCCAGCACGGCAGCATCGACGCGGGGCATGGCGAGGCGGACGGCAAGGCCTTCCAGCACCGAGCGGATCTCGAACGCCTCGTAGATCTCGTCGAGGGTCAGGCCGGCGACGACGCAGCCGCGATTGGGCCGGATGGTCACGAGCCCCTCATTGGCGAGGCGCTGGAAAGCCTCGCGCACCGGCATCCGGCTCATCGCCAGCTCCTTGGCGATCGCCTCGGGGATCAGGCGCTCGCCAGGCTCGTAGCGGCCGCTGCGAATGCCGGCGAGGATGGCGAGATAGGCCTCCTCCGGCGCCGTGCCGGCCGCCGGCGCTGGTCGGAAAGCCATGCGATCATCTCCCTGCGCCGGCCGCGGCCCGCTCCAACCATGCTGGCTGAAGCTCACCGATTGTATGAGTGTATCCACTCATACAATCCTGCACGGCACCGACTACGGCGGTCAAGCGCCACGCCGCACGCAGCTGGTAGGCGGTCACGCTCAATCGCGAGCCGCCGTCATCCCGGCCGGAGCGAAGCGCAGGGCCGGGATCCATCGTAGAGCGCAGCGTTCTTCGATCGGTTCGGGAGCGCGCGGCTTCCGCTTGTCCGAAATGACGTCGCGATACGGGGCTCTCGGCCCGCTCCGCAGACGCCTAGCGGATCAGCGTGGTATCCGCGGCCAGCCCGGCGCAGACCAGCCGGACCAGCGTCTCTATCTGGTGGTCGAGCTCCCGGCGCGGCACGGCGACGAGCTTCTCTTCGAGGCCGATCGCGACGACGCCGTGCACGGAGGAGAACAGGGTGCGCCCGAGCAGCAGCCGCTGCGGCTCGCCCGCTTCCGGCAGCAGGGCGGCGAGCGGCGCCATGATGTGGCGGAAGAGCTGCATCTGCTCGGCGACCGCCCAGTCCGGAACCTCCGCTCCTTCCGCCATGCGATACTCGAACAGCGTCCGCCAGAGTCGGGGATTTTCCCGAGCGAAGGCCGAATAGGCCAGGGCGATCGCGACCAGGCGGCCGGCGGCATCCTCCGGCGCAGCGGCCAGCGCCCCTTGCGAGGCATGCCCCAGCGCCTCGTCCAGCCTGGCAAGGGTGCGCGACCCCACCCGCAGCACGAGCTCGTCCATGTCGCGCACGAGATTGTAGATCGCGCCGAGCGCGCAGCCGATCTCGCCGGCAAGCTCGCGCGCCTTCAGGCCCGCGAGCCCCCTTTCGGCGATCGTGCGCTCGGCAGCCTCGATCAGTTGCTCGCGCTGGCGATCCCGGCGGGCGGCGGTCGTGGTCATCTGGCTTCCTCTGTCATGAACATCGTTCAAGATTTGACTTGAACGATGTTCATAGATCGGTTATGCATCTATCATGAACAACGTTCATAGCAGGAGGGAACCAATGCTCAAGATGTTTCTCACCTTCATCCGCGGCGGCGCCGCGATCGCCGAGGAGCGCTTTGCCGATCGGAACGCGCTCGTGATCCTCGACCAGCAGCTCCGCGATGCCGCAAGCACCTTCGAGCGCGCCAAGAAGGCGCTGGCCCTGGCGATCGGGCAGGACCAGCAGGAGAGCATGCGGCTCGCCACCGGCAATGCCCGCATCGCCGATCTGGAGTTGCGCGTCAGCGCGGCGCTGGTCGCCGGCGATGATGGGCTCGCCCGCGAAGGCGCCGAGGCGATCGCGAGCCTAGAGGCCGATCGCGATGCGGCGGCGAGCGCGCAGGTGCTGTTCGCGGCCGAGATCGTCCGGCTGCGCCGCCATGTCGGCCAGGCCCAGGCCCGGATCGCCGAGCTCGATCGCGGCCGCCGCCTCGCCCGCGCCTCCGAGGCGGTCCGCGACATCAGGCGTGGCCGCATCGACGCCGGCCTGCCGCACGAGGCGACGCTCGCCGAGGCCGAGCAGACCCTGAAGCGACTGCGCGAGCGCCAGGTCGAGGCGGAAGCCGCCGACCTCGCCCTCGACGAACTCGATGGCGCGGCAGCGGCCTCGATCACCGAGAAGCTCGCCGCCCGCGGCTTCGGCCCGCGCCTGCGGGCAAGCGCCGAGGACGTGCTCGAGCGCCTGCGCGCCCGGCAGGTCCAGCCGAGCTGATCCTGCGAATTGACCTCTGCGTTCCGCAAATCCGACCGATGGGAGAAAGACGATGAACCAGAACGCGCAGCCGCATAGCGGCGCCTGGATGACCTTCACCTACGCCTCGTTCCTCGGAGCCGCCGCCATGGTCGGCGCCGGCATCCTTTTCCTGCCGCTCGACTGGTGGGCCAAGGGCTACCTCGCCATGGGCGTGGTCATGCTGGTCCAGTCCTGCATCACCATGACCAAGACGGTGCGCGACATGCACGAGGCCTCGAAGCTGGTGAACCGCATCGAGGACGCCCGCACCGAACGCCTCCTGATGGATGCCGGCAAGCCGGTCGCCTGATGCGGTCAGGCCAACAATTGGTAAGCTCCGTCTAGCCGCTTCCCCGCATCGTCCCGTGCCGGCAAGATTTGCTTTGCCCAAGACCTGCTGTGCCTGAGACTTGCTGTGCCAGGGCGATGCTATCCTCTCCCCAGTCCCTTCGCGAGCCCGCCATGATCGACACATTGCTGCTGAAGCGACGCTTTGCACCGCTATTCTGGGCCCAGTTCTTCTCCGCCTTCAACGACAATTTCCTGAAGAACGCGCTCGTCTTCATCATCCTGTACAGGCTCGCCGGCTCGCATGGCGAAGCGCTGGTGACGCTTGCGGGCGCGCTCTTCATCGCGCCCTTCTTCCTGCTCTCCGGGATCGGCGGCCAGATGGCCGATCGTTTCGACAAGGCGGTGATGGCGCAGCGGTTGAAGCTCGCGGAGATCGGCGCCGCCGGGGTCGCCGTCCTCGGCTTCACGCTCCACTCCGTGCCGGTGCTCTTCGTCGCGCTCTTCCTGTTCGGCGTCATCGCCGCGCTGTTCGGGCCGATCAAGTACGGCATCCTGCCCGACCATCTGAAGCGCGAGGAATTACCGGCCGGCAACGCGCTGATCGAGGGCGCGACCTTCATAGCGATCCTGCTCGGCACCATCGCCGGTGGCCTCACTGCGCGTGAAGGCGGCGATGCCGCCCAGCTCAGCCTGCTGATCCTGGTCTTCGCCCTCGCCTGCTGGGTCGCGACGCTGTTCATTCCGAAAACCGGCCCTGCGGCGCCCGATCTTGCCATCGACCGCAACATCCTGCGCTCGACGCGCGATCTGCTCAGGGATCTCTGGGCCGACGTCCGCCTGTGGCGCACCGGCGTGATGGTCTCGATCTTCTGGCTGATCGGTGCCGTGGTGATGGCGCTGCTGCCCGCGCTGGTGAAGAACGGCATGGGCGGCACGGAGATCGTCGTCTCGACCTATCTTGCGATCTTCGCCATTGCCATCGCGGTCGGCTCCGGCTTCGGCTCCTTCCTGTCGAGCGGGCGCATCGTCCTGCTGCCAGTGCCGGTTGCCGGCATCGTCATGGGCCTTTTCGCGCTCGATCTCGGCTGGGCAATCTCCGGCATCGTTCCGCACCAGCCGGCGCAGGACATGGCTGCCTTCTTCCAGGA
>JAEXUU010000713.1 GCA_023452965.1 Pseudomonadota bacterium
AGTGCGGACCGCCCTTGACGCCGACGAAGAGCGGTCCGTCCGGCTCGAGCCGCCAGGGGCATTGCGCGAGATAGGCGGCGATCGCCTCGACCACGACCGGCAGCACCGGTACCATCCTGGTCTTGCCGCCCTTGCCGAGCACGGTGAGGGCATCGCCGGCGCTCGCCGGGGCCTGGGCGCGCTTCAGGCCGAGCGCCACGGAAATGCGCAGGCCGCTGCCATAGAGCAGCGAGAGCACGGCGGAGTCGCGCGCCAGCACCCAGTCGGGCCGGTCCTCGCCGGCGCGGGAATCCGCCTTGGTCACGGCGGCGGCAGCCCTGGCATCGAGCGGGCGCGGCAGGCCCTTGCCGAGGCGCGGGCCGCGTGTTGCGGCGAAGGCGGCGGCGGTGAGCCTGCCGTCGCGCTCGCCGAAGCGGGCGAGCGAACGCAGGGCGGCGAGCTGGCGCATCAGGGTGCGGTTGCCAGCGCCTTCGCGGCGGCGCTGGCCGAGAAAGGCGCGCAGGTCGGCGGGCTTCAGCGCCGCGACGGCCTTAAGATTGGGCGGCGCGCCGAGATGCTCGGTCAGGAAGGCGCGGAACTGGTTGAGATCGCGGCCATAGGCCTCGAGCGTCTTCGGCGAAAGCCGGCGCTCATGCCCGAGATGGGCGAGCCAGTCGCGTTGCAGGGTGTCGAAATCGCTCATCGGCTCTGTTCACATTTCGCTGTCATCCCGGGTGACCGTAGGGAGACCCGGGATCCATGCCGGAACGGTTCAGGCATGGATCCCGGATCGGCGCCGCTGCGCGGCTTGTCCGGGACGACAAAACCCGACCTGCCACTCCGCTCGATGATGCCGGCGGAGCCTTAACAAGCGCTGTGCGTCAGTGCCGCTCGGACCTTGCGGTCGTCCTCATAACCAGGAGCGATGGCCGCCATCGTGTTTGCCGGCATTCCCGCGGCCTGCGACCGCTGCTATGAGCCAGAGCGGAGATTGTTCAGGGGTGACCATTTTGAACGCGATCGACAGCCACGGCCTGAGCTTTCCCTTTCCCGAACCGCCGGCTCCGGGGCAGGTGATCGAGGTCGCGCCCGGCGTGCTCTGGGCGCGTATCGCGCTGCCCTTCCGGCTCGACCACGTCAACATCTACCTGATCGAGGACGGCGATGGCTGGGCGGTGATCGATACCGGCATCGGCGATGCGGCGACCAAGGCCGCCTGGCTCGCTTTGACCTCCGGCCCGCTTGCCGGGCGCCGGCTGACGCGGCTCTTCGTGACGCATTACCATCCCGACCATATCGGCCTTGCCGGCTGGCTGCACGAGCATTTCGGCACGCCGCTGCTGACCAGTCAGACCAGCTATCTCGGCTGCCTCAACATCTCGCTCAGCCCCGGAGCGTCGGAAGCGCCGGTCTACCGCGATTTCTATCAGCGCCACGGCCTGTCGGCTGAGGTCACCGAAGTCGTCTCGACGCTCGGCCATGGTTATCTGCGCATGGTGACGCCGCTGCCGCCGACCTTTACCCGGGTCGTCGCCGGCGACGTGCTGAGGATCGGCGGGCGCGACTTTTCCGTGCTTGCGGGCGACGGCCACGCGCCGGAGCAATTGATGTTCCATTGCGCCGAGGCCGGCATCTTCCTCGCCGCCGACCAGGTTCTGGCCAAGATCACCCCGAACATCAGCGTCTGGGCGGTCGATCCGGAGGGCGATCCGCGCGGGCTCTATCTGCGTTCGCTGCGCAGCATCGCCGCGGCGATCCCGCCGGAGACGCTGGTCCTGCCGGGGCATCAATTGCCGTTCCGCGGCCTGCAGGCGCGCTGCGCCGAACTCGCCGAGCATCATGGCGAGCGCTGCCGGCTGATCGCCGAGGCGGTCGCCAAGGGGCCGCATTCGGTCGCCGAACTGGTGCCGGTGATGTTCACTCGCCCGCTCGATCCGCATCAGCTCAGCTTCGCCTTCAGCGAGGTCTTCGCGCATGTGAATGCGATGCTGCGGCTGGGCGAGCTGCGCTGGGCGGAGCCGAAGGCCGGCATCATGCGGGTCGAACCCGGGCGCTGAGCCGCCTGCCCGGCATTTCGCGCAAACCGTTAAGCATGATGGCCAAAGTCTGGCCGCTGACGGTTGGTCACTACGCGGAATTAGGATTCTCCCGCCATCAATGCACGCCAATGGAGGCGTGATTTCGGTGGGTACTGACGCTGCTGGACCGTCGGAGGCGCGGAATGCCGCGAAAACGACGGGAAAAGACAGAGCCATGGCTATTCCGGCGATCATCCGGGCGATGCGACCGCATCACTGGCTCAAGAACGGACTCGTCTTCGTCCCGATTTTGCTCAATCACGACGTCTTCGACCCCCACGCCATCGCCTATGGCGCGATCGCCTTCCTCTCGTTCTCGCTGCTGGCCTCGTCGATCTACCTTCTGAACGACATCGTCGACGTCGAGGCCGACCGGCGCCACCCGACCAAGTGCAAGCGGCCGCTGGCCGCCGGCGAAATCACCAAGGCGCAGGCCTATGCGATGGTGCCGGGCCTGATGATCCTCGCCTTCGGGCTCGCCTGGTTCCTGCCGCGCCCGGACCTCTATCTCGCGGCGCTCGGCGCCTATCTCGTCCTGGCGCTGGCCTATCTCTTCTTCCTCAAGCGCAAGCTGCTCGTCGACGTGCTCGGCCTCGCCGCGCTGCACACGCTGCGCATCCTCGCCGGCAATGCCGCGGCGGATATCCCGCTCTCGTCCTGGCTGCTCGCCTTCTCGATGTTCCTGTTCCTCAGCCTCGCTTTGGTGAAGCGCTATGCGGAACTGCGCATCACCCAGGACCAGTCCGGGCTGAAGAAGGCCGGGCGCGGCTATCATGCCGAGGATATCGAGGCGCTCTCGCAGCTCGGCATGGCCTCGGGCTGCACCTGCGCGCTGATCATGGCGCTCTATGTCGACAGCGCCGCGGTCAAGGAGCTCTACCGCTACCCGCAACTGATCTGGCTGGTCTGCCCGATCGTGCTCTACCAGATGGCGCGGATCTGGTTCCTGGCGCGTCGTGGCCAGATGCCGGACGATCCGCTGGTGTTCATGATCCGCGACTGGCGCAGCCAGCTGATGGGCGCCGTCGTCGTCGTCATCATGGTCTCCGCCTCGGTCCTTCCGTGAATGAGCGGGCTGCCGACGTGCGTTCCTGGGGTGGGCTGAGATCGCAGGGCAGCGTCCTGCTCGAGCCGGCCGACTGGCTCGCCGCTCCGGCTGCGCAGGATGCGCCGGTGCTCGCCTATGGCAATGGCCGCTCCTATGGCGATTCCTGCCTGAATGATGGCGGCGGCCTGATCGCGGCGCGCCGGCTCGGGCGCATCCTCTCCTTCGATGCCACGAGCGGCGTGATGGTCTGCGAGGCCGGTGTCCTGCTCGACGAGGTGCTGACGCGCGCCGTTCCGCTCGGCTGGTTTCCGCCGGTGACGCCGGGCACCTGCTTCGTGACCATCGGCGGGGCGCTCGCCAACGATGTCCATGGCAAGAACCATCATCGCGCCGGCACCTTCGGCCGCCATGTCCTTGCCTTCGAACTCGCCCGCTCGGACGGGACGCGCCTGAGCTGCTCGCCTGCCGAGAATGCCGCGCTGTTTGCCGCGACCATCGGCGGGATGGGGCTGACCGGCCTCGTCACGCAGGTGACGCTGCAACTGATGAAGATCGAATCCGGCGAGATGCTGCAGGAGGCGCTCCGCTTCGACGGGCTGGAGCGCTTCTTCGAGATCGCGGCGGAGTCGGATGCGACGCATGACTACACCGTCGCCTGGATCGATTCACTCGCGGGCGGCCGGAATTTCGGGCGCGGCGTGTTCTTCCGGGCCAATCACGCCCCGGCCTCGTCGGCGCCGCCGACCAAGGCCGCAAGGGCGCTGCCTTTCCCGCTTACGCCGCCGGTCTCGTTGATCAATAGGCTGACGCTGAGCGCCTTCAACGCGCTCTACCGGGGAGCCCAGCCGAAGACGGCCGAGCCTCGGCGCATTCCCTATCGGCCATTCTTCTACCCGCTCGACCGGGTGAACAACTGGAACCGGGCCTATGGGCCGAAGGGCCTGCGCCAGTTCCAGTGCGCCGTGCCGATGGCCGATGCGCGCCCAGCCGTCGAGGAGATGCTGCGCCGGACGCTGGCGGCCGGCGAGAGCTCCTTCCTGACGGTGCTGAAACTGTTTGGCGATGTGCCATCGCCCGGGATGATGTCGTTCCCGATCCCCGGTGCGACGCTGACGCTCGACTTCCCGCATCGCGGCGAGCGCACGCTGAAGCTGCTCGACGAGCTCGACCGCATCGCGATCTCGGCCGGTGGGCGCGTCAACCCATACAAGGATGCGCGCATGTCGCCAGCCACTTTCGCGGCGTCCTTCCCGCAATGGCGGGACTTTTCCCGCCATATCGATCCGGCCTTCTCCTCCGATTTCTGGCGGCGGGTCACGGCCGGCTGAAGCATTTTCGAGCGAAGCGGGCGCCGGTTCGCCTGACGAAAATGCGATAAGGCAAGGAGCTGAGCGCCTCCGCGATTCAACGAAACGCGGAAGCGCTCCAGCGCTCAGGCCGAGGCCTTTTCCAGCGAAGGCGAGGGTTGCTCGACGGTCTTCACCGTCAGCGTGTGCTTCTTGCCGTCGCGGGCGGTCCAGGCGATCGACTGGCCGGCGGCGAGCCCGATCAGGGCGGTGCCGATCGGCGTCAGGATCGAGATCTTGCCCTGCTCGATATCGGCCTCGCCCGGGAAGACGAGCTGGACGCGGCGGTGCTGGGCGCTGTCGGAGTCGAACTCGACGATCGAGCCCATGCGCACGACATCGGCCGGCATCTGCTTGGGGCTGACGACCTTGGCGCGGTCCATCTCGTTGAGCAGCTCCTCCGCAACCTCGGGAATGCGCTCCAGCGCGGCAGTGGCGAGCCCGGTCAGGCGTTCGAGATCGCTTTCCGTGACGACGATCTTGGGCTTGCGGGGAGGCTTCTGGGTCATGATGACGCGGGTATCCTGTGGTGACGCATGCAGGCGCGACGGCTCTGCTTCGGAAGACGAAAGACTGGGAGGTTGCGCCTGCTGGATCGTGCTGCGGACAGCGTCGACGGCCCCCCTGAACTCGGGGCGCGTTGGGCCGAGTCCGGGGCTAAAGGTCCGCGATCGGGTGGATCCGGAAAACAGTGCGGCGCAGTGCGGTCATGTACCTAAATTTGGTCCCTTCCTTGGTTCTGTCAAGCCTCGCCGGGCGAGCACCGGCGCGGTGCACGGGCAAAAACGAAAGGGGCCGGTGTGAGCCGGCCCCTTTGCATGCTGGATGGTGTGGCGGCGCTCAGCCCTTGCTGACCGCGACCTTGCGCAGATAGTCGGTGACGATCCGGGTGATGCCGCGCGAGAGCAGGTCGTCGAGCGCCGAGATGAACTCGTCGCACTGCTCGCGGGTGACGATCAGCGGAGGCTCGAGCCGGATGACGTTGCGGTTGTACTCGGTGAAGGCGACGAGCACGTCGTAGTCCTTCAGCAGCAGCGCTCCGATGAAGCCGCAGAGCGAGCCCTTCAGCTTGTCGTCGAGCAGCGCCACCATGTGCTTCAGCCCGAAGGGCATGGTCTCGCTGATGTCCTGGAACTCGACGCCGATCATCAGCCCGCGGCCGCGGATCTCCTTGAGCAGGCTCGGATGCTTGGCGCGCAGCTCGTTCAAGCGCGCGATCAGATAGTCGCCCTGGCGCTTGGCATTGCCCATGAGGTCTTCCTCATAGAGCACGTTCAGCCCTTCGATCGCGCTGATGCAGGCCTCGCCCATGCCGCCGAAAGTCGCCTGCGCATGGATCAAGGCGGTCTTCGGCTTGCCATAGGCCTTCATGTAGAGCTCGCGGCGGGCGATCATCGCACCCATCGCCGCCTTGGAGCCGCCGAGCGCCTTGGCGAGGGCGGTCACGTCGGGCACGACGCCGTCGCGCTCGAAGGCGAAGAACTGGCCGGTCCGGCCGAGCCCGCACTGCACCTCGTCGGCGACCCAGAGCACGCCATGCTTGTCGCAGAGCGCGCGCAGCTCGCGCCAGAAGCCCTCGGGTGCTTCGACGATGCCGCCGCCGCCCTGGATCGTCTCCATCACGACGATGCCGATGGCGGGGTCGCTCTCCAGTGCCTGGCGCACGGCCTCGATATCGCCGAAGGGCACCTTGACCCGGTTCTCGACCAGCTTGAACTGCGACTGGTAGAGGTTGGAGTCGGTGACCGAGAGCACGCCCTTGGTCTTGCCGTGGAAGGAGTTGGCGGCGTGCAGGATCTTCGACTTGGCGGGTCCCTGCGCCTGCTCGGCGACCTTCAGCGCCGCCTCCATCGCCTCCGAGCCGGTCGAGCCGAGGAAGACCATGTCGAGGTCGCCGGGCGCGATCTGGGCGAGGTTGTGGGCGAGCGCCGAAGCGTATTGCGACATGAACGCCATGCAGATCTCATGGCGGTTCTCGTCCTGGAACTTCTGCCGCGCCGCGATGATGCGCGGATGGTTGTGGCCGAAGGCGACCGAGCAGAAGCCGCCGAAGAAATCGAGGATCTTGCGGCCGTCCTTGGTAATGTAGTGCATCCCCTCGGCACGATCGACGAGGATCTTGTCGAAGCCGAGCAGCTTCAGGAAGTGAAGCTGGCCGGGGTTGATGTGGTTGGCGAAGAGCTCCTTCACCTGCGCGGCGTCGAGCTGCTTGGCGGCTTCCACGCTGATGAGCTGCGGCCGGGCATTGGTCACGGCGACGTCCTCGTTCTTGAAAGCGGGCATGCTCATGCGGCGAGGCTCCTCTCAGGCTGTTTCGGGCCATCCTTGGCCTTGCGATACTCGGTATAGGCGGCGAGCAGCATGTCCTCGTCGCGGTATTGCGGCGCCCAGCCGAGCTCGCGCTTGGCCTTGGAGGTGTCGAGGATGCAGATCTCGTCGGCGATCTTGTACTGCTCGGGGTCCATGATCGGCAGGTTGATCGCATCCAGCGTATCGAGCGTCAGCTTCACCAGCGAGGCCGGCGTCGGCAGCAGGATCGATTTCGAGCCGGCATGCTTGATCAGGTCGCCGAGCAGCTTGCGCACCGGCGGCGGATCGTCGGAACCGAGATTATAGGCCTCGTTCGGAAAGCCCGCCTTCCAGGCGGCGACACAGGCGCTGGCGCAGTCGAAGACCGAAATGAACTGGTAGGGATTCTTGCCCGAACCGATCATCGGCACCGGCAGGTTCATGTCGATCAGCTTGAACAGCTTGACGAGGATGCCGAGGCGCCCCGGCCCGATGATCAGGCGCGGCCGGAAGATCGGGATGCGGAAGCCCTTGGCGCGATACTCGTCGGCGAGGCGCTCGGTCGCGAGCTTGCTCTCGCCATATTCGCCGAGCGGATGGGCCGGGTGCGTCTCGTCCTGCGGCACGCTCACCGAATGGCCGTAGATCATGTCGGTGGTGAAATGGACGAGCCGGTTGGCGCCGTTCTTCTCCATCCAGCTCAGGATGTTCTGCGTGCCGTGATAGTTCACCGGCCAGAAGAACGCGTGCCGCTCCGCCCGCGTCACGATCGGCGAGAGCATCTTGGCCGAGAGATTGTAGACGAGGTCCTCGGGCGAGAGCGGGATCGCGTCCACGCTCTCGGCCTTGGTCACGTCGACCGTCAGGAACGGCACCTTGGCGTAATGCGCATGGCTGCTCTGGTGGATGTCAGCGACCAGGACCTCCTCGCCCATGGCGGAGAGATCTGCCGCCAGATGCGAGCCGACGAAGCCGTCGCCACCGATGATGATGTGCTTCATCGCGTTACCTCCGGTCGACGGGCAGGCGGGGATGGCGGTTGCGCACCGGCACGGGCACCGGCTGCGGCGCCATCGGCGGCTCGAACAGGGCGCCGAGGCGCAGGAACAGGCGTACGATCAGGTCCATGTTTCCCTCAGCTTTGTGCGATGAAGATGGTGCCCAGCACGATGAAACCGATGCCGGCGATGCGCATCGCGCTCAGGTCTTCGTGAAAGACGAAATAGGCGTAAGCCGCGACCACGACATAGGCGAGGCTCAGGAATGGGTAGGCGTAGCTGATCTGCACCTTGGACAGCACGATCAGATGCGAGGCCATGCTGATCACGAAGGTACACAGGCCCGCGAAGACGAAGGGGTTGAAGACGACGCGGAAGACCGTGGCGATCAACCCGTCGCCGGCAACGTCGAGCGAGCCGACGCCGGTCATGCCGCGCTTCAGCATCAGTTGCGCAGCGGCGTTGGTCAGCACCGTGAACAGGATCAGGGGAAGGTAGGCGTTCATGGTGGTGCTTGCCGGCTCCGCATGGCTTCGTCGCCATCGGAATGCAGCCGAAAACACTTCAAATACCTTAGGGGCAGGGATCGACTTGATTGTAGCGTTAAGCGGACCCTGACGCGATCGATGAAAGTCGCAGGCGTTCCTTCCTGCCATCAATCGCCCCGCCAAGGGATAAGCTCGCTCACTGTTCACTCAGCGGATGCCGGTCATGCCTCTTCCCAATCGCGTCAGGCCCGATGGCACGCTCTTCGCCGACACGGCGCGCGGCACCATCTACGGCAACCGTGGCGGCCGCTTTCACGACCCGGCGACGCATGACGTGCCCAGTCGGATACAGGCCACGCGCCAGTGGCTCTGCTGCGTCCTCTCGTTCAAAGGACGCCAGCGCAAGGTCTGGGGCCGCGGCTATACCGAACTGTTCTTCTGCGACGAGGTGACGGCGCTCGCCGCGGGGCATCGTCCCTGCATGGAATGCCGCCGGCAGGACGCGCTCGCCTATCGCGAAGCGCTGGTCCGGGGTCTCGGGCTTGCCGAGACACCGCTCTTTCCCGATCTCGACCGCATCCTCGACGCCGACCGCCGGGACGGCCGGCTGAAGCGGACGCACCGGTTATTGGCCGAACAACTGCCTGATGGCGCGATGCTGCGCTCCGATGACGGAGCGTCGTTCCTGGCGCTGCGCGGGAGCTACGCCCTGCTCTGGTCGCCCGGTGGCTATATCGGCCAATGCGAGCGCCCGCGCAGCCTCGTGACCGTGCTCACCCCGCCCGCGACGCTCGCGGCCTTGGAGCACGGCTATCACCCGCAATGGCATCCGAGCGCGGATGCTTTCGGCACGACCTGACGCCCGAGCACAGGAACTTTTCCCCATCGGCGAGCGTTGCCGCAGCATCTTCAATCCTCATTGGGGGCTGACAATGCGTTCCATCGTTCTCTGGCTTGTGGG
>JAEXUU010000715.1 GCA_023452965.1 Pseudomonadota bacterium
ATCGCCGCCAGCAGCCAGAGCACCCCGCCCCAGGTCGAGGTCAGCCAGAGGCCGACGGCGGCGACGAGATCGAAGACCGCGAAATAGACGGTGATCGCCTGGAAGGTCAGAGGGCGCGATTCGAAAGGCGGTCCGCTCTCGGGGCCGAGGCCGAGGATCACGGCCCATTGCAGCAGGCCCTTGGCCATCCAGGCGATGGAGAGCAGGCGCAGCAGCCAGACCAGGATCGTCCGCCAACGCATGCGGCCGGGCTTGCCTTCGCCGCTCGCACCGCCGGGCTGGCTGCGCAGGACCTCGCTCTCGCGCACCAGGCTCACGCCTGACCGCCCAGTGCGAGTTCGCTCGCGCCGAGCGGCGCAAAATGAGCCTCGACGGAGGCAGGGTCGACCGCCTCGATGCTGGCCGGCTGCCAGACCGGCGCCTGATCCTTGTCGATCACCACGGCCCGCACACCTTCATAGAAGTCATGATCATAGGCGATGCGCGAGACGATGCGGAATTCCAGCGCCATCGCCCCCGCGAAATCGAGGGTGGCGCCGCGGCGCATCTGCTCGAAGGCGATGGCGACGCTGGTCGGCGACTTCGCCCTGATCGTGGCGAGCGCCTTGGCCGCGAAGGCCTCGCCAGCGGCGGCGCGGGCCTCGAGACGCGCAAGAACTTCGGCCAGCGTCGGCGCGCCGAATATCGCGGCAATGGCCTCGCGCTCGCCGAAGAGCTTGCCGGGCGCGACCGGCTGCACGAAGGCGGCGAGGATCGCGTCGACGGGCTCCTCGCCGGTCAAGGCCTCGGCAAGTTCGGCCATGCGGGCAGAGGGAACGGCGTGCGTCACAAGGCCGAGCGCCAGCGCATCGCCCTGGCCGACGCGGTCTCCGGTCAAGGCGAGATAGACGCCCGCCGCATCCGGTAGCCGCGGCAGCGCATAGGTTGCCCCGACATCCGGGAAGAAGCCGATGCTGACTTCCGGCATGGCGAAGAGATAGCGCTCCCCGGCGACGCGATAGCGGCCATGCAGGGATATGCCGACGCCGCCCCCCATGACGATGCCGTCGATCAGCGAGAGGAAAGGCTTGGGATAGGATTGGATACGGGCGTTGAGGATGTACTCCTCGCGCCAGAACGCCAGCATCTCATCCTGCCGGCCGGCCTTGCCGAGATCGTGCAGGGCACGGATGTCGCCGCCGGCACAGAAAGCCTTCTCTCCGGAAGCCGTCACCACGATGCGGGTCACTGCCGGATCGCTCTCCCAGGCATCGAGCGCGCGCGCCAGTTCGCGCACCATGCCGTGGCTGAGCGCGTTCAGTGCCTTCGGGCGGTTGAGCAGGACATAGCCCGCCGCGCCGCGCCTCTCGCAGATGATCTCCTGGTCCTGCGTCATGTCCCGGATGCCGTACTGATCATCCTGCGGTTCTGGAAGCCGTGACCGGGCTTGTCAACGCGAGGCCGCGGCCTATCCGATCCTGTTTCGGCGCACAGCGGCACACGCCGGGCCGGCATGCGACGCTGGTGCCTGTTTTGGAATGGTTCCGATGTGCTAAAGCAACGCTCAAGACTGCCGTCGGGCAGGTTGGAGGCGTTCATGGCATCTCGGGTTGTGCGGTCTTTCCCCGCCCCGCAAGCAAGACTGGTCGAGGCCCCGACATCGACTTCCCTCGGCCTCACCCGCCGCATGCGCCGCAACCGCAAGGCCGACTGGTCCCGCCGGCTGGTGCGCGAGAACCTGCTGACGGTCGACGATCTGATCTGGCCGATATTCCTGATGGATTCGCGCGAGGCGCGCTCGCCGGTCGCCTGGATGCCCGGCGTCGACCGGCTCAATATCGACGAGGCGGTGCGGCAGGCAGAAGAAGCCGCTTCGCTCGGCATCCCGGCCATCGCGCCCTTCCCCTTCGTCGAGCGCGAACTGCGCGACCCGACTGGTTCGGAAGCGCTGAACAGCCGCAACCTGATGTGCCGGGCGGTCCGGGCGATCAAGGCGGCGGTGCCGGAGATCGGCATCATCTGCGACGCCGCGCTCGATCCTTACACCTCGCACGGGCATGACGGCGTCATGGACGGCGAGAAGGTACTGAACGACGCCAGCGTCCACATCCTGACGCAGCAGGCCCTCGCCCTGGCGGAGGCTGGCGCCGACGTGATCGCCCCCTCCGACATGATGGACGGACGTGTCGCCGCGATCCGCGCCGGGCTCGACAACGCCGGGCTCGAGGACGTGCAGATCATGGCCTATGCGGCCAAATACGCCTCGGCCTATTACGGCCCGTTCCGTGATGCGATCGGCACCAATGCCACGCTGGTCGGCGACAAGCGCACCTACCAGATGGATCCGGCCAATTCCGACGAGGCGATCGCCGAAGTGGCGCTCGATCTCGAGGAAGGCGCCGACATGGTGATGATCAAGCCCGGCCTGCCCTATCTCGACGTCGTGGCGCGGGTGAAGGACACCTTTGCGGTGCCGACCTTCGCCTATCAGGTCTCGGGCGAGTACGCGATGATCATGGCCGCCGCCAATAATGGCTGGCTCGACGGCGACAAGGCGATGCTGGAGAGCCTGCTGGCCTTCAAACGCGCCGGCGCCGACGGTGTGCTGACCTATTTCGCGCCGAAGGTGGCGCGGATGCTGAAGGCGCGCGGTTGAGCAAACGCCGTCCTTCTGGGGCGAAGCGAGGCGCAGGCCCGAGAATCTCCTGAAAGCGATGCTCGGGTCAGGCCCGGGCATGACGCTCCGCACAAGCCGTGTTCCGCGCAGCCTTGAAGCGCGCTAGCGTCAGCGCCGATGCGCGCGCTGCTCACGTCGATTCTGCTCTGCCTGGCGCTCGCCTCCTGCGGGCAGCGCTTCGACACCGACCAGCGGCGCGCCTGCCGGCTGGCGATCCCGGCGCTTAACCCCGGCGACAGCACGATCGTGATCGAGGGCAGCGGCCAGGGCCCGCGCCCCGGCATATTG
>JAEXUU010000009.1 GCA_023452965.1 Pseudomonadota bacterium
GCAGCGAGAAGACCGAGCCGGTACCGCCGGCGATGCCGCTGACCGTGCCCTGGAAGACCTGGCCGGGAAGGGCGTCGACGGTGATCTGCGCCTTGTCGCCGATCTTCAGCGGGCCGACCTGCGTCTCCTTGAAATTGGCATCGACATAGACCTGGTCGAGCGGGACGATCGACATCAGCCGCTTGCCGGCGCTGACGAGGTCGCCGAGCTGGACATTGGTGTTGGCGATGAGCCCGTCGATCGGCGCGGCGATCTTGGTGAAGGAGAGATCGCGCGCCGCCTTTTCCTCGGCGACCTTGAGCTCGTCGGCCTGGGGGGCGGCCTCGATGCGCTGCGCCTGCAGCACTTCGATATTGGCCTTGGCCTGGGCGACGCCGGCCTGGGCGCTGGCGAACGCGGCGGCAGCCTGGTCGCGCGCGGCGGTGGCGGCGTCGAGCGTCGCCTGCGAGCCATAGGACTTGGCGGCGAGGCTGTTGGCCCGCTCGAAATCCGCGAGGCTGCGGGTGACGGCTGCCTCGGCCGAGGTCGCCTGCGCCTGGGCCTGCAAGAGGCTGGCGCGGGCGGCATCGGTCTGGGCGTCGATGCGGGCGAGCGTCGCGGCGGCGGTCGCGCTCTTCGCCTGCGCGCTTTCGAGCGCGATGCGCTGGTCGCCATCGTCGAGGCCGACCAGCGGATCACCGGCCTTGACCTCCTGGTTCCGGGTCACGGAGACGGTCGCGACATTGGCGGCGAGCTTGGCCGAGATCGTCGCCATGTCCGCGCCGACATAGGCGTCGTCGGTCGAGACGATGAAGCGGCCATTGCGCCACCAGTCGAGGCCGAACCAGCCGCCGGCGGCGAGTATGGTCCCGGCCACGAGGATCAGCGCCATGCGCTTGACCGGCTTGCGGCCGGCGGGCGACGAGCCGGTTGCACTCTGCTCGCTGCCCGGCGCTGATTCCTCCGGCTTGCGCGCCTCGGCAGGAGGCTGCGCCGTCTCGAGCCGCGCATCGACCAGCTTCAGCCGGTCGCGGCGGACCTCGGAATGCTTCTCGGAGAGGGTTTCGGCCGTCATATGTTGCCCTGACGATTTCAATTCGAACCAGTCAGTTCGATGAGGGCTTGAGATAACGCCAGGAAAGAGGCATATCAAGGGCAAATCGAACTAGATGGTTCGATTATTTTGCAGGTGCGAGATGCACCGCGGATGGAACGAGATGACTGCGATCGCCGAGCAGCCAGCCAGACCCCGAGCCCGCAACCGGCGCGTCGCCGGCGCGGACCCCGACAAGCGCCACCAGATTCTGGAGGGGGCGCACGCGGTCTTCACGGCCCGCGGCTTCGACGCGTCGAGCATGGCCGACATCGCCGCGGCGGCGAATGTCTCCAAGGGCACGCTCTACGTCTATTTCGAGGACAAGGAGCATCTGTTCATCGCGTTGATCGAACGCGAGCGCGAAAAGCAGAAGCAGGGAATCTACGAGGCGCTTGCCGATATCCCCGATCTCGCCCAGGCCCTCTCCCGTTTCGGCGAAAGGCTGGTCAGGCTGATCACCGGCGGATTCGCATTGAGCGCCCAACGCATCGTGCTCGGCGTCGCCGAGCGCATGCCGGAACTCGGCCGCGAATTCTACGAGCGCGGCCCGATGCAGGGCACACGACGCCTCGCCGCCTTCCTGCAGCGGCGGGTCGAACTCGGTGAGCTTGCGATTGAGGATCCGGCGCTCGCCGCGGCCCAGTTCATCGATCTCTGCCAGTCGACGCTGACGCGCCCCCGCCTCTTCAACGCGGTGCCGATGCCGCCGGAGGACGAGGAGATCGCGCGGGTGGTGGCCTCGGCCGTGACGATGTTCCTGGCGCAGTACGGGGTGAAGAAGCCGGGCTAGGCCCTGCTCTCGGTCCGGCGCTTAATCCCGGGCGAGGGGGCCGCGGGCGCGAAGGCGTTCGCGATGGGCGATATAGAGGCCCGAGGCGCTGATGATGACCGCTCCGAGCCAGGTGAAACGGTCCGGCAGAGCGGCGAACATGAAATAGCCGAAGATCGAGGCCCAGAGCAGCTGCAGATAGGCGAAGGGCGCCAGCAGCGAGGCATCGGCATGCCTGAAGGCGAGGATCACGAACCAGTGGCCGATCGTCGAGGCGACGCCGACGAAGACACCGAGCCAGATCGCCTGCGCGGTCAGCGGCTGCCAGCCGAAAGGCTGCAGCAGGCTCAGCAGCACGAATCCGATGATGGCGGACCAGGTCAGGGTGGTGACTGGGTTCTCGGTCGCACTCATCATCCTGGTGAAGATCAGCGCGAAAGCCCAGGACGAGGCGGAGAGCATCGGCAGCAAGGCGGCGAGCTGGAAGCCGGCACCACCGGGCCGCACCACGATCAGCACGCCGATCAGCCCGACGATCGTCGCCGTCCAGCGCCGCCAGCCGATCCTTTCGCCGAGCAGCGGAATCGAAAGCGCGGTGACGAAGAGAGGCGAGATGAAGCTCGTCGCGGTGGCGTCCGCGATGGGCAGGTATCTCAGCGAGGAGACGAAGAGGACCGAGGAGACTGTCACGGCGATGCCGCGCGCCAGCTGAAGCTTCGGACGCCGGGGCTTCAGCACAGCGAGGCCACCCGGCAGGGTGATGGCGAGCATGATCAGGGCAAAGGCGGCATAGCGCAGCCAGGTGATCTGGAGCGCCGGCACGGTCTCGGCCATCAGCTTGGAGACGGCGTCGGCGCTGGAGAGGAAGGCGCCGCCGAGCAGCACGAGCCCGATGCCGCGCAGCGAGTTCTCGCGCCGCGGAGCGGGCTGCTGCCCGCTCTGTGCGGGCTGCGGGTCAGGGCTTGTGGACTGTCGCACGCGGTCCGCTGCGGGGAAGGACGGTGCGGCAAGCCTAGCAGGTTCGCCGGGCAGCGCCCGCGCTAAGACGGAAAGGCGGGCATGCGCGCGGGCGACGGCGGCTCGCCCACCCGCGCGATTGTTACATCATGTTGCAGCGGGGAACTTCGGCCAGTTCGAGGACTTGCTCGGGCAGGGGTTGACCCTTTCCCAGCAAGGAGACTGCTCATGCATACGAGTTCCGCCATGCAGGCCTGCATCGACGACTGCCTGCGCTGCTACCGGATTTGCCTCGACATGGCGTCCTCGCATTGCCTCGAGCTCGGCGGCGAGCATGCGAAGCCGGCTCATATCCAGCTGATGCTCGCCTGCTCGGAGGTCTGCCGCAGCGCCGCGCATCTGATGCTGCTCGGCACCCCGCATCATCGCCATCTCTGCGCCGAATGCGCCGAGATCTGCGAGGATTGCGCCCGCGACTGCGAGCGGGTCGGCCAGATGGAGGACTGCGTCAGGGCCTGCCGGGCCTGCGCCGAAAGCTGCCGGAAGATGGCCGGCTGAGCTGGCGAAGGA
>JAEXUU010000013.1 GCA_023452965.1 Pseudomonadota bacterium
AGGCGCATGAGGGCGCGCAGGCCGCCTATCTCGGCGCGACGCTCGGGGAGGCCGCATGATGACCGCACAGGCTCAAAGCGTGGCGGGCCCCGCCATCGATCTCGAAGTCTCCGGCCTCGATGCCGGCTATGACGGGGTGCGCGTCCTGCACGGCGTCGATTTCTCGCTGGCCAAGGGCGAGGCGGTGGCGCTCCTCGGCCGTAACGGCGCCGGCAAGAGCACGCTCTGCTCTGCCCTGTTCGGGCTGGAGCCACAGGTTTCCGGCCGGATCGCGATCAAGGGGCAGCAGGTCGCCGGCTGGCCGGGCCACCGCATCGCCCGGCTCGGCGTCGCCCTCGTGCCGCAGGGCCGCGGCGTCTACGCCAACCTCACCGTCGACGAGAACCTGACCATGGCGGCGCTCTGGTCGCGCAAGCAGCCGAACCGGCGCTGGGTCAAGGAGCGCATCTACGCGGATTTTCCGCGCCTCGCCGAGCGCCGTGCCTTCTCCAGCGGCGCGCTCAGCGGTGGCGAGCGGCAATTGCTCGCGATCGCTCGCGCTTTGCTGACCCAGGCCGACCTGATCGTGCTGGACGAGCCGAGCGAAGGCCTCTCGCCTCGCGCCATCGAAGAGGTCATCATCGGCACGGTCGGACGCCTGCGCGGCGAGGGCTACACCTTGCTGATCGCCGAGCAGAACCTCGCCATGGCGCTGAAGCTGGCCGAACGGGTGCTGGTCCTCGACCATGGCCGCGTCGTCTTCGACGGGCCGTCGGCGACGCTGCTGGCCGACAAGGACTTTCAAAGAGAGCATCTCGGGCTATGAGCGACGCGATCACCATCGAACAATTGCGCTATGTCCGGCTCGGCACCGCCGATCTGAAGGGCGCCGCCGATTTCGCCTCGCGCATCCTCGGCCTGCAGCTCGTCGACCGCACCGACACGGCCGCTTATTTCCGCTCTGATTATAGCGACCACACGCTGGTCTATGTCGACGGGCTCGATGCGGGCCAGGCGATCGGCTTCGAGGTGCGCGATCCCGATGCGCTGGCTCATGCCGAGCATGTGCTGCAGGGGGCGGGCTTTGCCACCACACGCGGCAACGCCGAGGCCTGCGCCGCCCGAAAAGTCCGGCAGTTCGTCTCGTTCCGCATGGCCGGAGGCTACGACATCGAGCTCGTGGTCAGGCCGCTGCAATCCGGCTGGCGCTATCACGGCCCGCGCGATGCCGGCATCACCGGGCTGGAGGCGATCGCGCTGCGCGGCGCGCCCGACGCCTCCGACCAGCAGGTCTGGACCAAGCTGCTCGGCGGCAAGGTCAGCGACTGGGTTGGCGAGGCCGCCTATATCCGCTTCGACGAGGCGCATCATCGCATCGCGGTGCACCCCTCGCAGGAGAAGGGCATCCTCGCCGTCGAGTTCGGCGTCGAGGATGTCGATCTCGTCATGCAGAACGCCTATCACCTGCGTGGCGCCCAGGCCCGCATCGTCGACGGCCCCGGGCGGCGCGCCGCCTCGCAGCAGCTCTTCCTGAGCTTTGCCGGCCCCGATGGCGTCAACTTCTCCTATGTCGCCGAGGGCGAACGGCTCGCCTCTCCCCGCCGCGCCCGGCAGTTCCCGCGCAAGCGCGACTCCTTCTGCGCCTGGGGTAGCGACACGCATATCCCCGAATATCAGTGAAGCGTCTTCGCCGGCTTTGAGCCGGCAGGAAGGAGCGATCCATGATCAAGCTTGCCGATGTTTCCTATGTCCGGCTCGGGACCCGCGATCTCGAGGGCGCGACCCATTTCGCCACCGAGTATCTCGGCCTCGACGTCGCCGAGCGCGCCAAGGGCTCGGTCTATTTCAAGTCGGACGAGCGTGAGCACACGCTCTGCTATTTCGAGGGCGATCCTGGCGACCAGGTGGTGTGCTTCGAAGTGGAGGAGCAGTTCCATCTCGACGAAGCCGCCGCGCAGCTCGAGAGCCTCGGCCATCCCGTCCGGCGCGGCACGGCGTCCGAGGCGGCGCTGCGCAAGGTCCACGACTTCATCGCCTTCCGCGACCCGACCGGCAACCCGATCGAGCTCGCCTGGCGGCCGGGCTATAGCAGCCGACGCTATCACGGCGCGCGCGATGCCGGCATCACCGGCTTCAGCCATGTCGGGCTCTGCTCCAGCGACCTCGCCCGCGACGAAGCCTTCTGGACGAAGGTCACCAACGCCCAGGTCTCGGACCGGATCGGTGATGCGCCGCTGCTGCGCATCGACGAGGTCCACCACACCATCGCGCTGTTCCCCTCGGCGAAGCCCGGCATCCAGCACATCAACCACCAGGTCGAGACCGGCGACGACATCATGCGCTCGCACCAGTTCCTGAAGGATCGGCAGGTGCGCATGGTCTTCGGCCCCGGCCGGCATCCGACCTCCTCGGCAAAATTCCTCTATTTCGAGGGGCCGGACGGCATGGTCTTCGAGTATTCGAGCGGCGTGCGCGAGATCGCCGACGAGCTGCTCTGGCGCGAGCGGCAGTATGTGTTCGAGCCGAAGGGCTTCTGCAAATGGGGCGCCAAGCCCAACATCGCCGAATTCAACAAGTGAGTGCTTCATCGCCGCGGCCGAGCGCCGCCCAGGAGAATCTGGTCCGGCAGGCCGGGCGCGCGCTGGCGCGCCATGGCCTCGTCCATGCCTATGGCCATTGCAGCATGCGCCTCGACGAGGGCCATTTCCTGGTCTCGCCTGCGAAACCGCTCGGGCTGGTTCAGGATGAGGATATCTGCAGCGTCGTCCCGATCGACGAGCCCTTGCCTGAGGGCGTGCTCGGCGAGGTCCGCATCCATCGCGAGATCTATCGCAGGCGGCCGGAGGTCGGAGGCGTGGTGCGCTCGATGCCTCCCAGGGTGATGACGCTCGGCACCGCCCGGATCACGCCAAAACCACGGCACGGTTTCGGCAGCTATTTCGCGCCGCAGCCGCCGCTCTGGGACGACCCGCAATTGCTGCGCAATGACGAGCAGGCGGCCGCTCTGGCCGAGCAGATGGGCGCCGCGCGCGCCATCGTCATGCGCGGCAACGGCGCGGTGGTGGCCGGCGGAA
>JAEXUU010000082.1 GCA_023452965.1 Pseudomonadota bacterium
ATCTGCTCGGGCTCGGCGCCCATGCAGCCGGTGACGATGACCTTGCCGTTCTCGGCCATGGCCGAGCCGATCGCCTCGAGCGATTCCTGCTTGGCGCTGTCGAGGAAGCCGCAGGTGTTGACGATGACGAGGTCGGCGCCCGCATGGCTCTTGCTGAGCTCATAGCCCTCGGAACGCAGCGAGGTGATGATGCGCTCGGAGTCGACCAGGGCCTTGGGGCAGCCCAGCGAGACGAAGGAGATTTTCGGCGCGACGGCATTCATCGGCGGCAGGACTCGACGTCAGGAAAAAGGGAAGGGCGCGGCAGGGCCGGCGCATTGGCGCTTCCTTTGATCCTTTTTGGACGAATTTGCAAATGCCGGATGAGCGCAGGCCAACTTCGAAACGGCTCCCGGCAGGATCGTCGTCATGCCGAAAGCCATGCGAACCGGAATCCGCTCCGGCCGAAAATGCCCTAGCCGGCAGCAGTCGCGACCGGGCGCTCGGGATCCTGGGTCCAGTCGGTCATCGAGCCGTCATAGAGCGAGACCTCGTCGCGTCCGAGCACCTCGGAGAGCACGAACCAGTTCAGCGCCGCGGTATGGCCGGTGTTGCAATAGGAGATCGCCGGGCCGCTCGGTACGGCGCCATAGAGCGCACCGAGATCGCCTTGCGGTCGAAGCTTGCCGGCCGCCGGGTCGAAGGCCGCCGCATAGTCGCGCGAGACGGCGCCCGGGATATGGCCGGCGCGCGTCGCCTCCGCCGCTTTCTCGCGGCCGTCGAAATAACTGGCGGCGCGCGCATCGACCAGCGTGGCAAGCTTGCCGCGCGCGGCCACGAAGGTCGCGTCAGCCGTGCTGCGCAGTTCCTGCTTCACGACGACGGGGTAAGGGGTAGCAACCGCCGGTCGCGAGGGACCGGTTGCGACCGGCCGCGCCGGATCGGCCTGCCAGCCCCTGAATCCGCCATCGAGAATCGTCTGCTGCCCGTGGCCGATCAGCTTCAGGGTCCAATAGACGCGCGCTGCCGCCGCAAAATCCGTGGCGGCGTGCCCGGCGGGGACGATCACGACCCGGCTTTCGGGGCGAATACCGAGGCTGCCGGCGAGGGCGGCGAGATGATCGAGCGGCGGCAACATGCCGGGCGCATTGCCGATCTTGGCGCGCCAGCCCGCGGCGGCATAGTCGCTATGTACCGCTCCGGGGATATGGCCAGCCTCGAACGCCGCCTGTCCGCCTTCGGCGGTGGCGCGGATATCGATGATGACGAGATCCGGCCGGCCGAGAGCGGCCTGCAGGAACTCGGGCGAAACCAGTCCGGATACGGGAAAATCGCTCATTCCGCTGCCACCTGATTCAGTTCGTCGATCACCTCGAGCGAGGTGCTCATCTCCGCGGTCGCACCCAGCATGATCGAAGCTGAGCAGTATTTTTCCTTCGACAATGTGACGGCGCGCGCGGCCTTGGCCTGGGAGAGGCCGCGCCCGGTGACGCGATAGGCGATGTGGATCTTGGTGAAGACCTTGGGATCCTCCGTCGCGCGTTCGGCCTCGACCTCGACCTCGCAGCCGGTGACGTTCTCGCGGCCCTTCTTGAGGATCTGCACCACGTCGAAACCCGTGCAGCCGGCGAGGCCGATCAGCAGCATCTCCATCGGCCGGATGCCGATATTGCGGCCACCATATTCTGGAGCGCCGTCCATGACCACGGCATGGCCGCTGCCGGCCTCGCCCATGAAGGCCATGCCTTCGACCCAGCTTGCCCGCGCTTTCATCACCGTCTCCTTCGACATGGTCCGCTACCGGAATAGCCCGGCAAGGCTTGCGAAGCGAGAGGGTCAGGCTGCGGCGAACAGGCTGCCATGGGTGATGCGCAGCCGCACGCGCTCGCCGATCGCCGGCGCGACCTGGCTGGCGAGGTCGACGTCGAGGCGTTCCGGCAGGCCTTCCACGGCGACTTCGGCGCGGCGCAGCGGCCCATTGCGGCGCAGATGCTCGACGACGCCGGGCAGGGCCAGCGGCGCATCGTCGACGATACGCAGATGCTGCGGACGGACATAGAGCGAGGCCGGGCCGCCCTGGTTCTGCGTGAGACCGCCGAGCACTGGCCGGTCGAGGAAGAAGGCCTGGCTGCCTACGACCTTGACGGGGAGGTGATTGGCGTCGCCGAGGAACTCGCAGACGAAAGGCGTCGCCGGATGATCGTAGACATCGTCGGGCGAGCCGACCTGTTCGAGCCGGCCATCGCTCAGGATCGCGACGCGGTCGGCGAGCTCGAGCGCCTCTTCCTGGTCATGGGTGACGAAGACGGTCGTATGGCCGGTGCGCTGGTGCAATTGGCGCAGCCAGGCGCGCAGCTCCTTGCGGACCTTGGCGTCGAGCGCGCCGAAGGGCTCGTCGAGCAGCAGCACGCGCGGCTCGATGGCGAGGGCGCGGGCAAGGGCGACACGCTGGCGCTGCCCGCCCGAGAGCTGGCTCGGATAGCGCTTCTCCAGACCGGGGAGCTGGATCAGTTCGAGCAGCTCGGCGACGCGGCGCCGGATCTCCGCCGGCTCGGGCCGCTCGCCACGCGGGCGCGACTTCAGTCCGAAGGCGACGTTCTCGCCGACCGTCATGGTCTTGAACAGCGCATAATGCTGGAAGACGAAGCCGATCCGCCGGTCGCGCAAGGAGAGATCGCGCGTGTCGATGTCGCCGAAGAGCACGCGGCCGCGCTCGGCCTGCTCCAGCCCGGCGATGACGCGCAGCAATGTGGTCTTGCCCGAGCCGGAGGGGCCGAGCAGGGCGACGAGCTCGCCAGGCTGGATGTCGAGCGAGACGCCGCGCAGCGCAGGGAAGTTCTGGAAGCGCTTCTCGACGGATTCGATGGTGACGGCGACGGACATGGGCTGAGCTCTCAATGACGTCGGCTGGCGGCGATCGCGTCGGCGAAGTGCCATTCCAGCAGGGTTTTCAGGGCGAGCGTCACGAGGGCCAAGCCCGCCAGCAGCGAAGCGACGGCGAAAGCGGCAGCGCCCATGTACTCGTTGTAGAGAATCTCGACATGCAGCGGCATGGTGTTGGTCAGGCCGCGGATCTTGCCGGAAACCACGGCGACGGCGCCGAATTCGCCCATCGCACGGGCGTTGCAGAGCAGGACGCCGTAGAACAGGCTCCATTTCACATTGGGCAGCGTCACGGTCAGGAAGGTGCGCCAGGGCGAGGCGCCCAAGGTCAACGCGGTTTCCTCCTCGGCCGAGCCGAGCGACTGCATGTGCGGGATGAGCTCGCGGGCGACGAAGGGGAAGGTGACGAAGATCGTCGCCAGTACGATGCCGGGCAGGGCGAAGACGATCTGGATGTCGTGCGCTTTCAGCCAGGGGCCGAAATAGCCCTGCGCGCCGAAAAGCAGCACGAAGACCAGGCCCGAGATCACCGGCGAGACCGAGAATGGCAGGTCGATGAAGCTGGTCAGCAGGCTCTTGCCGCGGAACTCGAACTTGGCGATCGCCCAGGCGGCTGCGATGCCGATGACGATGTTGAACGGCACCGCGATCGCTGCGACGAGCAGCGTCAAGCGGATGGCGGCAAGCGCATCCGGCTCGAGGATCGCTTCGCGATAGGCCTGCCAGCCGCGCGCGCCGGCTTCGACGAAGACCGTGATCAGCGGCAGGAAGAGGAACAGGCAGAGGAAGGCCAGCGAGATCGCGACCAGGCTCCACTGCACCAGCCGGGATTCTCCGGATACGTGCCGGGCCGCGCGGGCCGGCTCGAGGTCCTCGGCCTGAAGGGGAAGGCTCGCATCAGACATTGCCGAACCTCCTGCGGGCGCGTGCCTGGACGAGATTGACCAGCAAAATCAGGGCGAAGGAGAGCAGCAGCATCAGAGTCGCGACGACGGCCGCCCCGGCATAGTCGAACTGCTCCAGCCGGATCACGATCAGCAGCGGCGCGATCTCCGAGACCATCGGCACATTGCCTGCGATGAAGATGACCGAGCCGTATTCGCCGACGGCGCGGGCGAAGGCGAGCACGAAGCCGGTCATCAGCGCCGGCAGGACCGGCGGCAACAACACCTGGAAAACGGTGCGCCAGCGGCTGGCGCCGAGCAGCGCGGCGGCCTCCTCGATATCGGCCGGCAGCTCCTCCAGCACGGGCTGGACGGTGCGCACGACGAAGGGCAGGCCGATGAAGATCAGCGCCACCATCACGCCGAGCGGCGTATAGGCGACCTTGATGTCGTAGGGGGCGAGCAGGCCGCCGACCCAGCCATTGGGCGCGTAGATCGCCGCCAGCGCGATGCCGGCGACGGCTGTCGGCAAGGCGAAGGGCAGGTCGACCGCGGCGTCGATCAGGCGCCGGCCGGGAAACTCATAGCGCACCAGAACCCAGGCGAGGATCAGGCCGAACACGGCGTTGACGGCGGCGGCGAACAGCGCGCCGAGGAAGGAGAGCCGCAGCGCCGCCAGCGTCCGCGGCGAGGTGGCGACGGCCCAAATATCGGCCGGGCCGGCGCTCGCCGCCTTCAGGAACAGCGCGGCGAGCGGGATCAGGACGATCAGCGACAGCGCCGTCAGCGTGATGCCGAGCGCCAGGCCGAAGCCGGGCAGGATACTGGGCTCACGCCAGCGGGAGACTGTCGCAGTCATGGCTCAGCGCGTCGGCTTGTAGAGCTGGTCGAAGGTGCCGCCATCGCCGAAATGCGCCGGCTGCGCCTTGGCCCAGCCGCCGAAGGCGGCGTCGATGGTGATCAGCTCGACCTTCGGGAAGCGCGCGATATCCTTGGCGTCGGCGGCTTCCGGATTGCGCGGCCGATAATAGTGCTTGGCGATGATCGCCTGGCCCTTCGGCGTGTAGAGGAAGTCGAGATAGGCCTGCGCCTCGGCCCGCGTGCCCTTGGCGTCGACATTGCCGTCGACGATCGTCACCGGCGGCTCGGCCAGGATCGAGAGGCTCGGCACGACGATGTCGAACTTGTCGGCGCCGAACTCCTTCAGGGCGAGGAAGGCCTCGTTCTCCCAGGACAGGAAGACGTCGCCGATGCCGCGCTGGG
>JAEXUU010000108.1 GCA_023452965.1 Pseudomonadota bacterium
CGGTACTGGCTGGCCCCGGCCGCCCTGCCGGGGGGCCCGCGGCTGGCCTATCGCTACTTCAAATACTCGCGCTCGAAGCACCATGCCGCCCGCGAGGCGACGCTGCCGGCGCGGCTGCTCGGCCGCAGCGCCGATGTCGAGATCGTGATTCGCGCCATGGAAGCCGGCACGATGGGCAAGATGCGCCCGGACGGGATCCTGTCGCCGCGCAGGGACGACCTCGGCCAGTCGATCCGCGGCGTGCCGGTGCTGGGCCTGCTCTCGCAGATCGAGCAGATCGCGACCGACGCCTCCGAGCGCGGCGAGCCCTTCCGCCGCATCGTCGCGGCGCCGAGCGCGCTCCTGCCCGAGGCGGAGCCGGACAAATGGCTCGCCCGCACCCGCAAGCTCGCCATTCCGATCTCGCGGCTCGATACGCTCGGCGAAGGCATGCGCGGCAGCGAACTCGCGCCGCTCGAGATCGAGGACCTCTTGGTGCGTCCCTCGGTCAAGATCGACCGCGAGCGGCTGGAAGGCTTTCTCAAGGGCAAGCGCGTGATCGTCACCGGCGGCGGCGGCTCGATCGGCTCGGAGATCTGCCTGCGCTGCGCCGCCTTCGGCGCCGCCGAGCTGCTGGTCGTCGAAAGCTCCGAGCCCGCCCTGTTCCATGTCACCGAGGCGCTGGCGGCACAGGACCTGCCGATGCGCGTCACCGGCGCGCTCGCCGATGTCCGCGACGAGGCCCGCATCGGCCCGCTGTTCAAGGCCTTCGCGCCCGATATCGTCATCCACGCCGCCGCGCTGAAGCACGTGCCCTATCTCGAGGCCGACTGGGGCGAGGGCATCAAGACCAACATCTTCGGCTCGGTCACCGTCACCGAGGCGGCGATCGCTGCCGGTGCCGGCATCTTCGTGATGATCTCGACCGACAAGGCGATCGAGCCGGTCTCGATGCTCGGCGCGACCAAGCGCTTCGCCGAGATGTATGCGCAGGCCCGCGACGCCGAATTCGCCGCCGGAAATCGCGGCATGCGCCTCGTCGCGGTGCGGTTCGGCAACGTGCTCGGCTCGGTCGGCTCGGTGGTGCCGAAATTCAAGGCGCAGATCGAGCGCGGCGGCCCGGTCACCGTGACCAGCCCGGACATGATCCGCTATTTCATGACCATCCGCGAGGCCTGCGACCTCGTGCTGAGCGCCGCCTCGCACGCGCCCGAGCACGACGCCGCCGACGACCGCGCCGCCGTCTACGTGCTGAAGATGGGCCAGCCGCTGAAGATCATCGATCTCGCCGAGCGCATGATCCGCCTCGCCGGCTACGAGCCCGGCACCGATATCGAGATCGCCGTCACCGGCGTACGGCCGGGCGAGCGCCTGAACGAGATCCTGTTCGCCAAGGACGAGCCGATGGCCGAGACCGGACTCGACGGGGTGATGGCGGCCAAGCCGATCTTCGCCGGGCGCGAGCGCATGCTCGCCTGGCTGGAGGAACTGGAGCGCGCCGTCGCCGCCCATGACCGGCGCGGGGCCGAGGCGGTGCTGGACGAAGCGATCCCGGACTTCAGACTTCGCCAGCCGGCGACGCCGCCAGACGCGCCAGCGCAGCTTTCGTCGCCAGCCGCGGCTGCCAGCCAGCGCTGAGCAGGGCATCGGGCGGCGCCACAAGCCCGCCCGTGAGCCGCTCATAGACCCCCGGACGACCGAGGAGGCGCGCCGCGAACCCGAGCAAGGCCGGCGGCACTGCGATCAGCCCCGGCCGGCGCCCGAGCCCGGCGCGCATCGCCGCGAGCATATCCGCCACGCCGAGTGCACCGGGATCGGAGACGATGAAGCTGCGGCGGGCCGGACAGGCCTCGCCGAGCGCGAAGATCACGGCTTCACAGAGATTCTCGACCGCGAGCAGCGAGCGCGGCGCCTTGAGCCCGCCGAGCGGCAGCGGAAACGGCAGGCGCGCCAGCCTGACCAGCCCGGCCATGTTGGCCTTGACGCCCGGCCCGTAGACCAGAACCGGCCGCAGGGCGACCCAATCGAGATCGCGCTCCGCCAGCCCCTGCTCGGCCGCAAGCTTGGAGCGACCATAGGCATCGGTCGGCGCGGGCGCATCGCCTTCGCTCAGCGGCCGGTCGCTGGCCGGGCCGCTCTGGGCCCGGATCGAGGAGAGGAAGACGAAGCGGGCGACACCGGCCGCCCGCGCGGCATCGGCGAGCGCCAGGGTCGCGTCCGTGTTGACCCGCCGGTAGGCCTCCTCCGGCAGCTCGGAATCGGCATGGGCGAGACCGGCGCCATGGACGACATGGCGGACACCGGCCAGTGCCGCGCCCCAGTCAACGACGCCCGAAAGATCGCCGATGACGACCTGCTCGACCCCCGCGATCTCCGGCCCCGGACGCCGGACCGCCGCCCGTACCTCGTAGCCCGCCGCCGAAAGCTCGCGCAGGAGATGGCGGCCGACGAAGCCGCTCGCTCCGGTGACGAGGACGCGCTCGCCGCTCATCTCGCCGCTCTTGCGGGGCGCCGGCGGGCGAAGCGGCGCAGCAGCAGCCCGACGAGCAGGAGCGCGCCCAGGAGGCCGGCAAGCTGGGCCCAGAGGCCCGGGAAAACCATGGTGAAGCCGGCGAGGACGACCAGGGCGAGGTTGAGCAGCGCCACCTGCGCCACGATCTCGCTGACCGAGAAGCCGTTATCGGTGGCCTGCTGGTAGAAATGCGAGCGATGCGCCTGCCAGACCTTCTCGCCGCGCGCGAGGCGGCGGAACAGCGTGATGGTCGAATCCATCACATGGTAGAGCGGCAGGATCAGCGCCGCGGCCAGCGCGCCGGTGCCGGCGAGGCGATAGAGCAGATAGGCGGTGAGTAGGCCGAGCGGCAGCGAGCCGACATCGCCGAGGAAGATCTGCGCCACCGGGCGGTTGAACGG
>JAEXUU010000185.1 GCA_023452965.1 Pseudomonadota bacterium
CCCGACGAAGGCGATCGAACTCACAAAACCAACCTTTATGCTGATCGCGGGCCCGCCCCTGGACGGGCCCGGCAGGGACTCATTCCTTCACCGCGCCGGTGAGCGACGCCACGTAATAGTCGACGAAGAAGGAATAGAGCAGGGCGACCGGGATCGAGCCGAGCAGGGCGCCGGCCATCAGGGAGCCCCAATGGTAGACGTCGCCCTCGACGAGCTGGGTCAGCACGGCGACGGGGACGGTCTTCTTCTCCGCTGACTGGATGAAGGCCAGCGCGTAGATGAACTCGTTCCAGGACAGGGTGAAGGCGAAGATGCCGGCCGAGATCAGGCCCGGCAGCGCCAGCGGCAGGGTGATCTTCCAGAGCGTCTGCAAACGGGTCGCGCCGTCGATCATGGCGCATTCCTCGAGCTCGAACGGGATCGACTTGAAATAGCCGATCAGGAGCCAGGTGCAGAACGGGATCAGGAAGGTCGGATAGGTCAGGATCAGCGCCCATTGCGAGTCGAACAGACCGAGCTGGAAGATCAGCGTCGCCATGGGGATGAACAGGATCGAGGGCGGCACGAGATAGGCAAGGTAGATGCCGAGGCCGACATATTGCGAACCCTTGAACTTCAGGCGCTGGATCGCATAGGCGGCGAGCACGCTGGAGAACAGGGAGAGGGCCGTCGCGACCGTGGCGACGGTCATCGTCGTCAGCAGCCATTGCGGATAGTCGGTCTGGAAGAGCAGCTTGTTGATGTTCTCCAGGGTCGGCGACTTCACCCAGAACGGGTTGTTGTTCTTGTAGTCGTAGAGTTCGGCATTCGGTTTGATGGCGGTGATCGCCATCCAATAGAACGGGAACAGCAGCACGATCACGAAGAGCGAGAGCGGCAGGTAGAGGGTGATGAAGCGGCGCGGGCCCGACGACCAGTCGATGACCCCGGTCTGCTCCTTCTCGACAAGTTGCGGGCGCGCCGCGGCAGCTTGATCAGTCATTGTCTTCTCCCTGCTGCCATTTGCGGCGGGCGAGCGCGAAGTAGCTGAACAGCGTCGCCATCACGAGGAAGGGGATCATCGCCACGGCGATCGCGGCGCCCTCGCCGAGCTGGCCGCCGGGAATGCCGCGCTGGAAGGCGAGCGTCGCCATCAGATGGGTGGAGTTGATCGGCCCGCCGCGGGTGATGGCGTAGACGAGCTGGAAGTCGGTGAAGGTGAACAGCACCGAGAAGGTCAGCACCACCGCCAGGATCGGCATCAGCATCGGCAGCGTCACATGCCGGAAGCGCTGCCAGGCATTGGCGCCGTCGAGCATCGCCGCCTCGTAAAGCGCCGGCGAGATGGTCTGCAGGCCGGCGAGCAGCGAGATCGCGACGAAGGGGATGCCGCGCCAGATATTGGCGGCGATCAGCGACCAGCGGGCAGGCCAGGGGGCGCCGAGGAAGTCGATATAGGTGTCCCGCCAGCCGAGCACGTCGACCAGGATGTAGGAGATGATCGAGAACTGCGGATCATAGATCCACCAGAAAGCGATCGCCGAGAGCACCGTCGGGACGATCCAGGGTACCAGGATCAGCGCGCGCAGCAGCGATTTGAACGGCAGGTGGTTGTTGAGCAGCAGCGCCAGCCAGAGGCCGAGCGCGAACTTTCCGACGGTCGCGACGCCCGTATAGAGGAGCGTGTTCCAGACCGAGGTGATGAAGACCGGATCGTGCCAGAGCGACTGGAAGTTCTCGAAGCCGATGAAATAGCCGGCGCGGCCGATGCGGGTGTCGGTGAAGGCGAGCCAGACGCCGAGGCCGAGCGGGTAACTCAGGAAAACCAGCAGCAGGCCCAGGGCCGGCAGCAGGCAGATGAAAACCAGAAATGGCTTGTAGTCGAACAGGCGCGTCAGCCAGCCGTGAGAGAACTGGTGGCCGGCCCGTGCCTCGGCCGCGATCGTCATGGCGCGATTTCCCGTAATGAAGCCGCGCCGCCGCGATGGCAGCGGCGCGGTCGTGACGGATCAGGTGCGGTAGTAGCGCTTGGCGCGGCGCTCGGCTTCCGCAGCAGCCTGTTCGGGCGTCGCCTGGCCGGCGCAGACCGAGGCGACCATCTGCACCATGACGTATTCGGCGTTGACGGTGCCGGCAGCCTCGGTGATCGCGCCCTTGTAGCCGCTCCACAGAGCGCGTTCCCAGGTGTCGCGATAGACCAGGATCTTGGGATCGCTCTCCCAGACCTTACTGTTGGCGTAGGCCTTGAGCGGCTGGGTCCAGTAGCCGAAGCAGCCGGTCAGCCACTTGTCGTACTGTTCCTTCTCCATCATGAAGCGGAGATATTCCTTGGCGGCGTTCGGGAATTTGGTGTGCTTGAACACCATGGCGTTGATGACCAGCGCCGTCTCGGTCGCCCGTCCGACCCCGGCACCGACCGGCATCGGCGCATGGTTGAGGTCCTTGCCGATCGCCGCGATCTTCTCGTCCTTCGAGTTCTTGATCGAGAAGTAGAGCGAGACGCCGTTCTGCGTCAGGCCGACTTCGCCGGCCGTCAGCGCCTTGTTGTTGCTGATGTCGAGCCAGGACAGGGTGCCGGGGATGAAGGTCTCGTAGAGCGCCTTGGCGTATTTCAGCGCCTCGATCGTCTCCTTCGAGTTGATCGCGACCTTGTTGTTCTCGTCGACCATGTAGCCGCCATGCGACCAGACCAGCCAATTGCAGAAGGCATTGCCGTCGCCGACGGCATTGCCGAGGGCAAAGCCCGCCGGGTGGCCATTGGCCTTGAGCTTGCGGCAGAGGTCGAGGAACCCGGCATGGTCGGTCGGGAACTTGTCGAAGCCCGCCTCCTTGACCCAGGATTCGCGATAGACCGCCGGGCCGCCGGAGCCGCCCATCGGGATCGAGATCCACTGGTTGGTCTTGTCCTTCTTGCCGTATTTCTCGGCGACCGGGTACCAGCCGCCATATTTCTTGCCGAGATCCTCGGCGATCTGGGTCAGGTCGACCAGCTTGTCGGCGAAGATGTGCGGATCGTCGGCCCAGCCGACGACGACGTCGGGGCCGGCGCCGGTATTGGCGGTCACCGCCGTCTGCGGGCGCAGATCTTCCCAGCCGGCATAGTCGACGCGGACCGGCACGCCCGTCGCCTTGGTGAAGGCTTCGGTGTTCTCGTTGAAGATCGTCTGGTCGGGGTCGACGAACTTGGTCGGGCGCAGGACGCGCAGCGTCGCGCCCTTTTCGATGTTGGCCGTCTGGGCGATCGCCGGCGCCGACAATGTGGCACCGGCGGCGAGCCCGGCGCCGCCGATCAATACGTCACGTCTGGAAATCGTCATGGGTTGCTCCTCCGTTGGACCGCGAGGCCCTACATGGGAGCCTCGTCAGGGTTTGTAGTCGGCGGATGCGCGACGCCGCCCCGGGGGCGGCGCCCCCATTGGGCGGAGCAGCGGATGGTCAGATGCGCTTGCCGGTCGCGGCGTCGAAGAGATGCGTGACCGAGGTGTCGGGCCGGATGTGGATGTTCTCGCCCGGCTTGGCGGTGATGCGCTCGCGGAAGATGCAGGTCAGGTCCTGGCCGCCGCAGCGGACGACGACCTGGGTCTCCGAACCCATCGGCTCGATGACCACGACCTCGGCCGGCAGGCCGTTGGGATCGAGCATGAGATGCTCGGGGCGGATGCCGAGCACGGCGGCCCGGTCGTTCGAATCGGTCGGATGCTTGCCGATCGGCCAGATCACGCCGCCTTCGGTCTCGAAGCCGTTGGCGCGGATCGTGCCCTTGAGCAGGTTCATCGACGGCGAGCCGATGAAGGCGGCGACGAAGAGGTTCGCCGGATTGTCGTAGAGGTCGAGCGGCGCGCCCATCTGCTCGACAATGCCGTCATGCATCACGACGATCTTGTCGGCCATGGTCATGGCCTCGATCTGGTCGTGGGTGACGTAGACCGTGGTGGTCTTGAGGCGCTGGCGAAGCTCCTTGATCTCGGTGCGCATCTGCACGCGCAGCTTGGCGTCGAGGTTGGAGAGCGGCTCGTCGAAGAGGAAGACCTGCGGGTTGCGGACGATGGCGCGGCCCATGGCGACGCGCTGGCGCTGGCCGCCCGAAAGCTGGCGTGGATAGCGGTCCA
>JAEXUU010000186.1 GCA_023452965.1 Pseudomonadota bacterium
GCTTTTCTTTTGCGTGCAGCGTGTCAGTTGGCGCGGCCGAGCAGGCCGCGCGCGATGACCTGGGCCTGGATTTCGGCCGCGCCCTCGAAGATCGACAGGATGCGGGCATCGCAGAGCACGCGGCTGATCGGGTATTCGAGCGCATAGCCGTTGCCGCCATGGATCTGCAGCGCGCAATCGGCGTTGCTGAAGGCGACGCGCGCGGCGAGCAGCTTGGCCATGCCAGCCTCGATGTCGCAGCGCCGGTCGGCATCCTTCTGCCGGGCGGCGAAATAGGACAGCTGCCGCGCCATCATCGTCTCTGTCGCCATGAAGGCGAGCTTGGCGTGGACGCGCGGGAAGGCGAGCAGCGCCTTGCCGAACTGGACCCGGCTCTGCGCATAGGCGAGGCCCAGCTCGAGCGCATTCTGGGCGACGCCGAGCGCACGCTCCGCGGTCTGGATTCGGGCGCTCTCGAAGGTCTCCATCAACTGCTTGAAGCCCTGGCCCTCGACGCCGCCGAGCAGGCCCGAGGCCGGCACCGTGAAACCATCGAAGGAGATCTCGTATTCCTTCATGCCGCGATAGCCGAGCACCTCGATCTCGGTGCCGCTCATGCCCGGCGCCGGGAACGGATCGGCCTCGCTGCCGCGGGGCTTCTCGGCCAGCAGCATCGACAGGCCGCGATAGTCGGTGCTCTGCGGATCGGTGCGTACGAGCAGGGTCATCAGGTCGGAGCGGGCGCCATGGGTGATCCAGGTCTTGGCACCATAGACGCGATAGACATCGCCCTCGCGCACCGCCCGCGTCCGCAGGCTGCCGAGATCGGAGCCGGTGTTCGGCTCGGTGAAGACCGCGGTCGGCAGGATCTCGCCGGAGGCGAGGCTGGGCAGCCAGCGGGCCTTCTGCCCCTCGGTGCCACCGAGCCTGATCAGCTCGCCGGCGATCTCGGAGCGGGTGCCGAGCGAACCGACGCCGATATAGCCGCCGCTCAGCGCCTCGGAGACCAGGCACATCGCCACCTTGCCGAGGCCGGTGCCGCCATACTCCTCCGGAATCGTCAGGCCGAACACGCCCATATCGGCGAGCTTCTGGACGAGCTCGAGCGGGATCAGCTCGTCACGGGCATGCCAGCCCGGCGCATGCGGCGTGACCTCGCTCGCGGCAAAGCGCAGGAATTGCTCGCGGGTCGCCTCGAGGATGTCGTCGTCGAGGCCGAGCGTCCCGAAACGCCCTTCCGCGAGCTCGGCGGAAAGCGTCCGCCTTGCAGCTTCGAGCGCCGGGGCGTGCGCGAGCCGCGCCAGCGCCGGCTCGGCCGCGAAGGCCGCAACGACATCCGCCGCCACGCCCATGTCCGAGGGGCGCACCGTTTCGGTCTGGCTCATGGCGATGCCGCCGGCGAGCTGTGCGCCGTACTCGGCGAAGCCCAGATGCAGCATGGCCGCGTCCGCCGGGCCGAGTTGGCCGCTGTCGGCGAGGCGCTCGGCCCAGGCCAGGGTCTGCCGCAGCGCTTCGACATAGGTGCCTTGCCAGGCGAAGCCGTGCGCGGCGAACTGGTGCGCCTCGACGAGCCCGGCATCGACCCGCCCGCCCGGCGCAAGCAACTGCGCGACCGCGGCGCGCGTCGCCGCATGCAGGGTTTCGGCGGCGGAAAGCAGAGAGGCGCAGGTCGAAAGCAGCGCGTCGTGGTCGGTCGTCTTCGGCATGATCGATCTCGGAATCAGGCGGTACGGGGACCGGCGACGATGCCGGTCTGGAGAAGCTTGCCGATGGCTGCAGTCGTAAGCCCCAGCCTGTCGGAGAGCACGGCCTCGGTGTCCTGGCCGAGTTGCGGCGCGGGCAAGGGCGGGCGGCGCGCGCCGGCCGAGAAGGCCAGCGGCGAGCCGGGCGCCAGGATCGGGCCTGCCCCGGGCTGTTCGATCGTGCCGAACATCGGGTTCGCTACCGAACAGCGGGCATCCTCGCGGACCAGCTGCCCGAAATCCCTGTAGGGTCCCCACAGCACGCCGGTGCCGTCGAAGGCGGCTTCGATCTCGGCGAGGCTGCGCGCGGCGCACCAGCGTTCGAGCACGGCGAAGATCGCGGCCCGCGCGGTGAAGCGGCCGCCTTCCGTGTTGAGATCGGCATCCATCATCGGGCCGATCATTGCGAGCTTCTCGGTCAGGCCGGTGGCCCGGCCGATCGCATGCCATTGCCGGTTGGAGATCGCGACGATCATGACATGCCGCCCATCGGCGGTGGCCAAGTCGCGGCCGAGCGCGCCATAGAGATCATTGCCGAGCGGCGGACGCACCGCGCCGTTGACCTGATAATCGGCGATGTAGCCGAGATTGCCGACACTCGCGAGCATCACGTCCGAGAGCGCGAGCGAGACCTGCCGGCCCTTGCCGTCGAGGCGCCGGGCCCGCTCCGCCGCGAGCAGGCCGGTCGCAAGATAGAGCCCCGCCGCTATGTCCCAGGCCGGCAGGACATGGTTGACCGGCTCGGCCCCCCTGCCGGTCGCCAGCGGAAAGCCCGAGGCGCAGTTCACCGTGTAGTCGACGGCCCCGCTGCCGTCGTGATTGCCGGTCAGGCGCAGGCTGATCAGGTCTTCGCGGCGCTGCGACAGAGCCTCGTGGCCCATCCAGCCGCTAGCCGGCAGGTTGGTCAGCAGGATGCCGGCATCCTCGCCGGGCTGCGCGATCAGGGCGCTGGCCAGTTCCTGCCCTTCGGGCTTGTCGAGCGCGATGGCGATCGAGCGCTTGCCCTTGTTGAGACTGGCCCAATAGAGGCTGGCGCCGGAGGGGGCGAGCGGCCAGCGGCGATAGTCGATATTGCCGCCGATCGGGTCGATGCGGATCACCTCGGCGCCGAGCTGTGCCAGCGTCATGCCGCCCAGGGGGGCTGCGATGAAGGCCGAGACCTCGACGACGCGAAGCCCGTTCAGGATCGTGCTCATCGCGTCAGCGAGCCGGCAAGGGGAAGAGGGGCTCGTGGTCCTTGGAAAGGCAATCTGCCGGCAGGCGGGGCGACATCCCTGGTCTTCCTCTTCGTTCGCCGCTCCCTTGCTCGCAATTCCACAGGCAGGTGCGGTCACTCTGGCCCGCAACCTAGCGATCCCAGCCGGTTCGGCCATGCAGTCTGGTAGATAAGAGCTATAACCGCTACCACAGGGCCAGCACGAAGAGACCGCAGCATGGACCTCCAGCAAATCCGCTATTTTCTTGAAACGGTTGCGGCGGGCAGCCTGTCGCGGGCTGCAGTCCGGCTCGGCATCAGCCAGCCGGCGCTCAGCCGCCAGATCGGTAATCTCGAGGCCTCGCTGCAGCAGAGCCTGCTCTACCGCCATGGCCGCGGCGTCTCACTCACCGATGCCGGCCGCCGGTTCGAGGAGGTGGCGCAGGACGTGATGCGGCAATTGTCGGATGTCCGCACAGAGCTCGCCGCCGGGGCCATCGACAATACCGGCAGCGTCTCGCTCGGTATGCCGCCGTCGCTCTCCGCCAGCATGGGGGCCGATCTCGCGCTGCGTTTCGCCGCCGAGTTTCCGCGCGCGCAGCTGCGACTGCGCGAGGCCTTCAGCGCCGTGCTGCTCGAATGGACAGAGGCGGCGCGGGTCGACATCGCCGTGCTCTATGATGCGCGCAGCAGCCGCAGCCTGATCGCGACGCCGCTCATGCTCGAGGATCTGTTCATGGTCGAGCCGCCATCGGCGCGTGCCGATGCGCCGCTCGAACCGGTTTCGCTGCCGGAGCTGGCGAGCCGCGCCTGTGTCCTGCCGGGACCGGAGAACGGGTTGCGCCGGGTGGTCGATGCCGCCTGCGCGGCCGAAGGCGTACGCCCGCGCGTCCTGACGGAGGTCGACTGCGTCGCGGCGCTGAAGCAGTTGGTCGAGCGCGGTGTCGGCCCGACCGTGCTACCTTTTGGCGCAGTCCACCGGGAAGTGCGGGATGGAAGGCTCCGCGTGCGCCCGTTCCGTTCCTCCGCGATGCGCGCCCTGCTCGTGCTGGCGACGCCGGCGAACCAGCCGATCACGCCACTGACGCGCGCGGTGATGCGGATCGTGCAGGACGAGGTCGCGCGCCTCGTTCCGCTCGACATTCTGCGCGGCGTGACCCGCAACCTCGAAAGCCCGCGGCCGCGGCCGCGCCCCGATCGGGAAAGCCCCGAAGCGATCGGCTGAAATAGGGCCCCTACCTTTCGCTTATAGCTGCTATGCGCCCAGCTCGACTGGCCCGACGGCGGCGACCTCCGCCAGATGGAGGAAACCGGGGTCCGACGGCCAGCCAGCTGGCCGCCGAGGCCTTTCAGCAGCTCGGGCAAGCCGGGCACGCCCGCGGGCGGAAGGAAGGAAACGTCGATGCGTCTGAAGGATCGCGTCGCGCTCGTGACGGGTGCGGCATCCGGGCTCGGCCTGGCCATGGTCGAGCGTTTCGTGGCGGAAGGCGCGAAGGTCGCCGTCGTCGACTGGAACGGGGATGCAGCAGCCGCGACCGCAGCCCGCTTCGGCGCTTCCGCGATCGCGATTCAGTCGGACGTCACCAAGGCGGCCGAGGTGCAGGCTTCGGT
>JAEXUU010000304.1 GCA_023452965.1 Pseudomonadota bacterium
TCGCCGGTGAGCTCCCCGGCGAAGGCGGCGATCTCCGCTTCGGAGAGGCGCCCGGTCGCCGTACGCAGCAGGCGCGCGCCGGCGATGAGGCCGATGCCGACGCTGCTGAAGAAGCCGATGCCGTAGACCCACAGCATCGAGATGCCGGTCACCGGGGCATAGAAGGTCGCGTTGATCTCGGCCTGCTGCCATGTGCCCCAGAAGAACACCGCGCAGCACAGCACCGTGATGAGATCGGAGAGGACGAGGCAGGTGACGCGGCCGCGGCGGCCGAGCCATGCGACCAGCGTCTCGACGCCGAGATGCATGTTCTCGCGCGCCACGACGACGGCGCCGATGAAGGTCAGCCAGACGAAGAGGAAGCGCGAGAGCTCCTCGGAGACGACGAGCCCGGAGTCGAAGGCATAGCGCAGGACGACATTGCCCAGCACCATCAGCGTCATGGCCGCGAGCAGTAGGACCATGATGATTTCGAGGCTGCGGAAGGCCCAGTGTTCGAGTCGTTGCATGCTTCCTCCCGCCTTCATGGCGGAGCCGTTCACCGGCTCCGCTGCGGTGCTTCTCGTTGAGCGGTCAGGCCTTGACGCAGTACTTCAGCAGCTCGGCCTCATTGACCTCGACGCCGAGGCCTGGGCCGGTCGGCACGGCAATGGCGCCGTCCTGCAGCACGAAGCGCTCGACCAGGAGGTCGTCGCGCAGCGGGTTGTGGGTCCGGTCGAACTCGATCATCGGTTCGTTCTGCAGCGGCACGCCGGCCGCAGTGAACGGCACCTGCGGCGCGACCGCGATCGCCTGCAGCGCCGCCGCCACTGCGATGCCCGAACCCCAGACATGCGGTACGGTGAGGACGCCGAAGCTGCTGGTCAGCGCCAGGATCTTGGTCCATTCGGTGAAGCCGCCGGCGCAGCAGAGGTCGGGCTGGGCGATGTCAATGCACTGGCCGAGCATGAGGTCGCGGAAGCCGAAGCGGGTGTATTCGCATTCGCCACCGGCGACGGGCACGTCGATGACGTCGCGCACGCGGCGATAGCCTTCCCGGTCCTCCGGCACCACCGGCTCCTCGAACCAGAGCACGTTGTGCTTTTCGAGGCTGCGCCCGATGCGGATCGCCGAGGCCGCGGTATAGGCGTGGTTGGCGTCGACCATCAGCCCGATCTCGGGCCCGATGGCTTCACGCACCACGGCAAGGCGCTGCGCGTCGAGATCGATCGGCAGCAGGCCGATCTTCATCTTGATCGCGGTCATCCCCGCCTCGCGATAGCCGCGTGCCTCCTCGGCGAGCTCGCGCAGCATGCGCTCAGTGTCGCGATAGTGGTCGGGGTAGTAGCAGCCGGTGCCATAGGCAGGCACGCGCGTGCGGAAGGCGCCGCCGAGCAGCGCGTGCCCGGGCCTGCCGAGCGACTTACACCAAAGGTCCCACAGCGCGATGTCGATGGCGCTCAGTGCCTCGATATAGGTGCCCTTCTGGCCGAAGTCGCGGCTGAAGGAATAGAGCTCCTCGAAAATCCGCACGGGCTCGTCTGCCTGCCGGCCGATGAGCTTGGGCGCCAGGACCTTCTCGACGCAGGCCATGGGCGGCTCCGGTGGCCCGTACTGGCCGCCTTCGCCCCAGCCGACGAGGCCGTTGTCGGCGGTGATCTTGACCAGGAAGCTGTTGCGCTCGGGAAAGGCGGCCTGGGAGGAGAAGAAGCGCTTCGCCCCCAAGGGGGTGCGCAGGATGTAGGTCTCGATCGAACGGATCTTCATGTCGGCAAAGTCTCGGTCTTGAGTTCAGCCGCGGGCGGCGAGGGCGGTTTCGGTGCGGGCGCGCGTTGCCGCCAGATGATCGGCCATCGCGCCGGCAGCACGGGCACTGTCGCGCGTCGCTAGGGCTTCGAGGATGGCGATGTGCTCGGCGAGCGAGGGATCGAAGGCGTCGGGCACGCTGTGCTGGACGGTGTTGCGGCACCAGATGATCGAGTCGCGCAGCCCGATGACGAGCCGGGCGAGGCGGGCATTCGGGCAGGGGTTGAGCACGAGGTCGTGGACGAGATCGTCGATCTTGCGCAGCCGCTCGAGCCGGCGCGCGGGGTAGACGATCTTCTCGATCGCGCGGTGCTCCTTGAGCGCGGCCTCGATTTCCTGAGCCGGGATGTGCGGCGTCGCCTTCTCGGTGATCAGCGGCTCGAGCGCCTGCCGGATCTCGAAGATCTCGAACAGCGCGTTGCTGTCGATCTTCGCGACGAAGACGCCCTTGCGCGGCGAGATCGTGACGAGCCCGTCGGCTTCGAGCTTCTTCGCGGCATCGCGCAGCGGCGTGATGCTGATGTCCCAGCTCGTCTTGTAGTCATCGAGGTTGAGCCGCGCGCCGGGCGCGAGGCGGCCCGACAGGATCTCGTTGCGCAGCATCCCCGCTACGCGCTCGCCGAGCGAGAGCTTGTAGTCGGGGTCCATCGTCAAGGGTTCTGACAAAGACACGGCTCCAGGTGCGAGGGCTGTCCCTTGATAATGTGTGATGCATCACGTAT
>JAEXUU010000394.1 GCA_023452965.1 Pseudomonadota bacterium
CGGCTTCCGTTCGCTGCTGCTGGTGACGTCGAACTACCACATGCCGCGCACCATGCTGGAGTTCAACCACGCCATGCCCGGCGTGCGCATCGTGCCTTACCCGGTGGTGACCGACCAGGTCGACGTCACCGCCTGGTGGAAGGACTGGCACACCATCCGCCTGCTGGTGCCCGAATACGCCAAATACCTCGTCGCCAACCTGCGCAGCCTCGTCGAGGACGATCCCGAAACCTCGCGGCTCTCGGTGATCATCGGTGGCCGCAAGCCGGTTTCACCCAAGTCGGGCGACCAGATCGGCCCGGAGCACGAGAAGCGTTCGCGCGTCCTCGGCCAGGATCGCGGCGCCTGAGAACATGGGCAAGAGGCGGCCGGCGCTCTTGACGGGCGCGCGGCGGCAGGGTTCTTGCCGGCCATGCTCGTTCTCCGCTCGCTCCTCTTCAATGTCGCCTTCTACCTGAACCTCGCCTTCTGGCTGGTCTGCGCGATGGTGACGCTGGTACTGCCGCAGCGCTTCCTGCTCGCCGTCGCCCTCAACTGGGCCGAGAGCACGCTCTGGCTGATGCGGGTGATCGTCGGGACGCGCTGTGAGATCAGCGGCGTCGAGAACATCCCTCAGGGCGGCATGATCATGGCGGCGAAGCACCAGTCCGCCTGGGAGACCTTCGCCCTGATCACGGTGTTCCGGAATCCGGTCTACATCCTGAAGCGCGAGCTGACCTGGCTGCCCTTCTTCGGCTGGGCCTTGCTGAAGATGAAGATGATCCCGGTCAATCGCGGCGCCGGCAGCCGGGCGCTGCAGATGGCGACGCGCCGGGCCAAGGTCGAGCTCGGGCAGAAGGGCCGGCAGCTGCTGATCTTCCCGGAAGGGACGCGTCGCCCCGTCGGTGCTCCGCCCGACTACAAGTTCGGCGTCGCCCATCTCTATGGCGAGCTCGGCGTGCCCTGCGTCCCGGTCGCGCTCAATGCCGGCCTGTTCTGGCCGCGCCGCTCCTTCCTGCGCAGGCCGGGGACGATCCGCGTCGAAATCCTGCCGGCGATCCCGCCCGGCATGGACAAGAAGGCCTTCCACGCCCTGCTGCAGGAGCAGATCGAGACCGCTACCGACCGGCTGGTCAGCGAGGGAAGGGCGGAGCTTGCCCGCCTCGGCGTGCCCGCTCCTGCCAATGCGCGGCAGGAGGCCGCACAGAAGAGCTGATTGAACTTGACAGCAGCGTCACTATGTTCTGATTTCGTTCTGGAACAAAGGAGGAACGGATGGCTGCTCTCGCTCTTCTGGCCGCGCCCTGCGAGGATCGCCCGGTGCGGGCCGCGCGTGAGGCTCCGCTGCGCGGCGCGGCGCAACTCGCCGAACGTCGCTTCACCGCATGGCGGGGCCGTTCGGGGCGGCGCTATGTCGCCTCGGTTTTCGCCGTTCAGGACGGGCATGCGCTGAACTTCACCGATGCGGTGCTGCTCGCTGTGTCGCCGGAGCGGACGATCGTCGCGGCGCGCGACAGCGGCGCCTTCGGCATCGACGCGGCCCTGACGCGTTGGCGCGACGCGGCCGCCATGGCCGGCGCCTGCGAGATCCATGTGCATCTGCTGGCCGAGGACAGCCAGAGCCGGCGCGCCGCGCTCGCCGATCTGACGCCCGAGGCCTGAGGTTCAGGTCGAGGTGGGGCTCGCGATCCTGTCGAGCTCGGCGACGAGATGGGTCAGCAGCGGGTCGTGAATGCCCATTTCGTGCAGGTGCTCCTGGGTGCGCCGGACATAGTCGGGGTTCTCGCCCGAGACGCCCTTGCCTTGCCTTACGAGGCCGAGCACCGCCGCTTCCGGCATGCGGCCGGCATACTGGGTATGGGCCCGGTCTGCGATGTAGGTCAGCGCGTTCAGGCGGCGGCCGTCGTCGAGGCGGATGGCGAGCCGCCTTTCGAGATAGACCGCAGTCGCCTGCTCTCGGGCCCGCAGATAATCGATGGTTTCCTCGGCCTGCACGGCCGGCACGCGGAAGGCGACGCCGCGGCAGATGCCGCCGCGATCCAGCCCCAGCACCAGCCCCGGCGTCTCGGGTGTGCCGCGATGGACATGCGAGTAGATGCAGAGCGAGCGGTGGAAGCCGTGCAGCCGCGCCCCGGCGCGCTCGGCGAAATCGAAGCCAGGCCGCCAGATCAGCGAGCCGTAGCCGAAGACCCAGAGATCGTCCGGCGTCGCCGCTTCCGTCATCCGCACCCTCACAATTTGGCCCGCTTGCCTCGGCAGACAGGACGCCGCGATCCGCAAGACGATCGGCGCTGGCCTCCTGCCGCCCCGGTCGCTATCAATCCGCCGAAATCCTTGCAAGGGAGCGACCGCGCATGCCTGCCGCCACCACCGCGCGACGGAACAGCCGTTTCTGGCTTTACGCTCCGTTCGGCCTGCTCGCGCTTCTGACGGCGGGCTGGTCCGCCCTCTGGTTCATGGCGCGTGGCAAGGTCGAGCAGCATCTCGACGCGGGCATTGCGCGCGAGGCAGCCGCCGGACGCAACTGGACCTGCCGCGACCGCAGCATCGGTGGCTATCCGTTCCGGATCGAGGTGCGCTGCGCCGGGGTGACGCTGGTCTCCTCGCGCTGGGGCGACGAGGTCAAGATCGAGACCGGTCCGGCCGTGGCCGTCGCGCAGGCGACCGCTCCCGGACATCTGATCCTGCAGGCGACCGGCCCGCTGACGGCGACGCTGCCGGCCAAGCAGAACGCCGATCTCAGCTGGAGCGCGCTCGAAGCCAGCCTGCGCCTGACCACCAGTGGTTTCGAGCGGATCTCGCTCGTCGTCCGGGAGCCGGTCGCGACGCTGCGCACGCCCGACGGGGCGGATGGCGGCCTGCGGACCGAGAGCCTTCGCTCGGCGCTGTTCGAGGCGCATCTGCGGCCGAATCAGCAGGGCTATGCCAGCCAGCAGGCGATCGATGTCGCGCTGAGCACGAAGGGCGCGGTGATGCCGGTGCTCGACGGTCTGCTCGGCGACGGCGCGCCGAGCGATTTCGACGTGCAGGCGACCATCTCGCAGTCCTTCGCCTTCCGCCGCGGCTTCAATCCCGATGCACTGGAAAGCTGGCGCACGGCCAATGGCGGGATCGAGATCACGCGGCTCGGCCTGCTCAAGGGCTCGGCGCGGCTCGAGGCTTCCGGTCGGCTCGGACTCGACGAGGCCCACCGGCCGGCGGGCCAGCTCGACGCTGCCGTAGCCGGCATCGAGCGCGTCGCCGGCATCAGGGTCGGCGGCCTGACGGCCGGCCTCGGCGCGCTGCTGGGC
>JAEXUU010000446.1 GCA_023452965.1 Pseudomonadota bacterium
CCGGAGCTGACGGTGCTGATCGGCGGCCTGCGCGCCATCGACATCAACGCCGACGGCTCCAAGCACGGCATCCTGACCGACCGGCCGGGCGCGCTGACGAACGACTTCTTCGTCAACCTGCTCGACATGGGCACGCAGTGGAAAGCGGCCTCCGAGAACAAGGACGTGTTCGAGGGCACCGACCGCAAGACCGGCGCCGCCAAATGGACCGGCACCCGCGTCGACCTCGTCTTCGGTTCGAACTCGATCCTGCGGGCGCTCGCCGAGGTCTATGCCAGCGCCGACGCCAAGGAGAAGTTCGTCAAGGACTTCGTCGCGGCCTGGACCAAGGTGATGAACCTCGACCGCTTCGACGTCGCCTGATCGAGAAGCCAGGCCCGGCCGCCGCGCTCAGCGGTGGCCGTAGGCCCGGAAGGCCTCGTGCCGAACGCAAAAAAAGGCCCCGCAGTTGCGCTGCGGGGCCTTCTTATTGGAGAGTAGTGCCGCTGCCGCGTCTCAATCGTCGCGGAACACGCGTTCGTTGCGCTCGTGGCGTTCCTGGGCTTCGAGCGAAAGCGTCGCGATCGGCCGGGCTTCCAGACGCTTCAACGAGATCGGCTCGCCGGTATCCTCGCAGAAGCCATAGGTGCCATCGGCGATGCGCGCGATGGCGGACTCAATCTTGGAGATCAGCTTGCGCTGGCGGTCGCGGGCCCTGAGCTCGATGGCGCGGTCCGTTTCGGACGAGGCGCGATCGGCGATGTCGGGGTGGTTCTCGCTCTCGCTCTGCAGGGTGACCAGGGTTTCCTTGGCCTCCTTCAGGATCTCCTCTTTCCAGGCCAGCAGCTTGCTGCGGAAATATTCACGCTGCCGTTCGTTCATGAACGGTTCTTTTTCTGACGGCTTGTAGTCGGGATCGAGGGTGGTCTGCTTCGACATGTGCAGGCTTTCTCAATTCACGCTGCTCGATGACCCCCGCCGGCATTGCCGTGGGGGCCGCCGATTTGGCGCCCTTATAGCGATTGGTCCCCGCCGTAACAATCTGCTTTCGCGTAGCCGTGATCTCTCGCCCAAGTAACGGTAATTTCAGCGAAAATAAGCGGATTCGGCCGTGATTTCGGCCCCGGACGGCCGCGCTATCCCCAGTCTGTGGTGGCCGGGGCGGGTTCGTTGCCCGGCTCGCGATTCTCCTTGCGGGCAGCGCGGCAATCGATCGGAGCGGGAGGCGGTGCCGGTTCGCCTCAGAACTGGAAGTAGATGAACTCGAAATTCGCGTCGTCGCCGATCTTGAACAGAACGAGCACGAACAGGATCGCGGTCACGACTGCGAGCCAGCGGGCCGGCGGCAGCTTCCAGGCCATGGCCCAGGCTGTCGGCCCCAAAATCGCGACGGCGGCCGCCGGCAGCAGCGCCCGCCACTTGAAGCCGGCTCCGGCGGGGTTCAGGCCGAGCAGCCCCTTGTAGATGGCGAGCGCGGCATCGAAGGAGGGGGCGCGGAACAGCACCCAGGAGAAGGCGACAAAGAGGAAGGTGAGGGCCCAGCCGAGGAGCTGCGGCATCGGCAGCCCGGCACGGCGCCAGAGGACGCCGATGGCGAGCACCACGCCATGGGCCGCGCCCCAGGCGACGAAGTTGAGGCCGGCGCCATGCCAGAGACCGCCGAGCGCCATGGTGGCGAACAGCGCCCAGAGCTGCAGGGGCAGGCCATGGCGGGAGCCGCCGAGCGGAATGTAGAGATAGTCGCGCAGGAAACGCGACAGCGTCATGTGCCAACGACGCCAGAAGTCCTGCAGGCTGATGGAGCGGTAAGGCGTATCGAAGTTCTGCGGCAGCACGATTCCGAAGAGCAGCGCGAGGCCGAGCGCCATGTCGGTGTAGCCGGAGAAATCGAAATAGATCTGGAAGGTGAAGGCGAGCGTCGCCTGCCAGGCCTCGCCGGTGGCGATCGTCTGGCCTTGCGCCGCCGCCGCGAAGACCGGGTTGACGTACTCGGCGAGGGGATCGCCAAGCAGGACCTTCTTCGCGAGGCCGATGGTGAGCAGGATCAGGCCGCGGGCGATGCGCTCGGCCGCGTCGGAGCGCAGATAGGGGCGCTCGTCGAACTGGTGCATGATTTCGCGCCAGCGCACGAGCGGGCCGGCCAGCACCTGCGGGAAGAAGGCGATGTAGAGCGCATAGCGCACCAGATCATAGCGCGGAGCTTGGCCACGGCGCAGATCGGTCAGGTACATCACATGATGGAAGGTGAAGAAGGAGATGCCGAGCGGCAATGCGAGGTCGAGCTTCGGCGCCGGCAGTCCCGGGATCAAGCCGGCGAGATCCGCGAAGAAGTTGAAGTATTTGAACAGCGCCAGGACGGCGAGGTTGAGGACGATCGCGAGCGTGATCAGGCCGCCGGCCCTGGTCTTCTGGAAGGCTTCGGCGATCAGCCAGTTGAGCAGGATCGAGAAGCCGAGCAGGGGAACGAAGCGCCAGTCCCAATAGCCGTAGAAGACGAAGGACAGCCCGGCCAGGACCGGCAGCCGCCAGGTCGGTGCGAAGCGCTCGACCAGCCCGTGCAGGGCGAGGGCGAGCGGCAGGAAGCCGAGCAGGAAGACGAAGGAGTTGAACAGCATCGGCCGGGGAAGGGGCGGTGGGAGAGGGCCGCCTTAGACGATTATGGCGCCGATGTCATGGCCGGCGCGGCGTCGATGACTTTCCCGTGCGGTTCGGTCGCGGCCTTTCAGGTCGCAGGCCCCGTCTCGGGCGAGCGATGGCCGCGGTCCGGATTCACTGGACGCCGGCCAGCAGCAATCCGGCCATCGCGCCGGTGTAGGCAGGCGCGGTCGCCGCTCCCGCTCCATAGGTGACGAAACACCAGGCGACGAAGCCGACCGTGACGACGGCGGCAACCGCCTGGGTCGCAGGGCGGGCGTCGGCGGCCAGGCGCGCCCAGTCGATGTTCTGCCGGGTGCTGGCCGGGACGGGGCGTGTTTGGTGGACCCTGATCGGTGAGAGACGTGGCGGCTGAAGCACGGGTTCGATCTCGATCGTGATCTTGACCTCGGTCGTGCAGAACGCGTCGTTTCCGATCTTGCCGCGCAATTCGGGATAGATGATCTCCGCCTTCAGGATGGGCACGGGCCTTGCCGAGCCAACCTCGACGGCGAAGGCTGTCTTCGGCGCGCCGATGCCCTTGGATTCGACGATCATCCGGTTGGAGAAGCTCACCTCTCCGCTCGGCTTATAGTTCACCGAGGACTCCGAGATCAGCTTCGCGTAGACGGCGTTCACCTCCTTCTGGGCGCTGGCTTCGATCGATTTGTCCGTCACATAGGTCAGCGGAACGGGACGGCCGAGCGTGATGACGACCGAACCGCTCAGCTTGATCGTGGCGATGAAGGTTATAAAGTTGATGACGATAGGCGGTTGAAGATCCAGCTGATGCTGGACCGAAAACGGAACCTTCGTCGACTTGATTTCGGCCTTGAGTGACGGCGGTCGACTAGGTTCTTTCTTCGTCGGAA